>CAYNDU010000711.1:0-2345 GCA_964395615.1 uncultured Pirellulaceae bacterium
GCCGGAACGGCCCGTAGGGTGCTTCGCACAATTGCCTCCTGACCCCTTTACCTCCTTGGGAATTGGCAGATACACGCAGAATGGGTTCGTCCACTTCATGAGATTATCGCTCGGAATAAGTCAAAGGCAGCAGCAAACTCAGAAGCTGTCACCCAAGATGATCCAGTCGATGGAGATTCTGCAATTGCCGGTGATGGCTTTGGAGGAGCGGATCGAGCAAGAGTTGGAGAACAACCCACTCCTTGAGATTCAGGAGAGCGACCCAGCGCTGCCTGAAGAATCGGATGACCGAGCGAACCCTGACGCTCCGGCCGAACCCGAGAAGGAACTGGTCGTTGACGAGACGAAGGACAACGCAGACGATTTCGCTCGGTTGAGCGAAATGGACGCCGAGGTGCCTGGTCACTTCGATGACACGCCTCGACGCTCGCAAGGGGGGATCGAAGCGGAGTCCGACCGAAAACATGATGCGATGGCCAACATCGTGGCCCGGCCCGAATCGTTGAACGACTACTTGATGCATCAAATCGGCGAGATGGAGCTGGAGCCTCATCTGGCGGCAATGGCCGAGCGGGTCATCTCGGCCCTCGACGCACGCGACGGTGGTTACCTGAAGATCAGTGTCGAGGACCTGCTGCCCGCGACAGCTTCGCCGGATGACCTGGATATCGCCCGCAACGCATTGCACATTGTCCAGCATCTTGATCCGACCGGAGTGGCCGCTCGTGACTTGCGGGAATGCCTGTTGCTGCAACTCTCGACCGACCAACCCTACTACGAAGAACTGCACACGCTGATATCGAGTCACCTGGAGGATCTTCGAGACAATCGCCTGCCGCAAATCCAGCGGGAAACGGGCTATTCAATCGAGCGAATTCAGGCCGCGTGGGAACATCTGCGCAAACTGAACCCGAAACCGGGCGCTGCGTTCGCCGAGGCTTTCGTACCAACGGTCACTCCCGACATCACCGTTGAACGTAAAGAAGACGGATCGTATCGCGTGGTCCTCGAAGATCAACGCATTCCCCGTCTGTTTATCAGCAACTACTACCGTCAGCGCCTTGCCAGCGGCCAGGCCACTCCATCGGAACGCGAGTTCATTCAACGAAAACTCTACGCCGCCAAATGGCTGATTGAGTCGATTGAACAACGGAGGAACACGCTGACTCGTGTGGCACAGGCAATCGTCGATCACCAACGAATGTTCCTTGACGACGGGCCGGATCACATTGTGCCGCTCAAGATGCAGCAAATCGCGGACACGGTCGACGTGCACGTCACGACGGTCAGCCGGGCCGTCGATGACAAGTGGGTCCAGACGCCGCGCGGCATACTGCCACTCAGACGGTTTTTTGTCGGGGGTACTACGAACGAAGACGGCGATGACGTGGCTTGGGATCGGATACGCATCAAGCTGCAGGAACTGGTCGATAATGAAGACAAACAGCGTCCATTCAGCGACGATGACCTGGTAAAACAACTGCTGGAACATGGCATGAAAGTGGCCCGTCGGACGGTTACCAAATACCGACAAAAGATGGGAATCCCCAGTTCCAGAAAACGTCGCGATTGGACGAAGGGCTGACCTGGGATCTCTGCGCAGCCGAGTCGTTAAGAGGAAACGGGTCACCAACCTCCGAATAACGTGCTAACGCCGTCGGAGACCGTTTCTCAGACTTCGCTCGCCCCATCTGCGGAAGTCGACTGCTGGGCCAGCCGATCGCGGGCCACGTTGATGGACTCGACCAGACTGTCGATATTGGTGATCGACCGTAACACCATGTGCCGGCGTCGCGAATCTCTGGGAACCGCTCGTATGACTCGTCCGGTGACATGGCTCAGGAATCCACGTTTGGACGCACGAACGGTCCGGATGCCGTCGAGCGGCAACACTTGAAGTCGGTCGGCCGCACGCCAGGGTCGAGCACGATACCTTACCAGGTGCCGATCGGTCAGCACGTAGTGGATTGTGAGTTGGCGATACCGCAGGCAGATCAGGGAACCCGTGCCGAGCAGCATGACGGACAGCAGTGTCGTGAACGAAGCCGGTTCGGTCGGCATCAGTGTGAAACCGGTTATGCTGACCGCGATCACGACCAGCGCCGAAAGACCCCATGGCCCCGGCATGGCCGCCGGTTCTGGCTGACCGTGCCAAAGTTGCTCCTCAAGGGCATCGGGTGCGAACCGATTTTTTTCGTCGGTCAACTGAAATACTGGCCGGGCCGAAGCTTGCGGACTTTGACTCGGGCCTGGAGCCGGCCGTTCTTCGGCCGCCGGCCGTTCTTCGGCCGGCGGCCGTTCTTCGGGCGCCGGGACCTGGTCCCCGGGTGCCGACTTGGCGCTAC
>CAYNDU010000712.1:0-2344 GCA_964395615.1 uncultured Pirellulaceae bacterium
AAATTCTCCTATTGACATTTTTCGTTCAGCTTTTGCCCTGCAAAAGCTGAACTGCCCCCGGGCAGAAACGGCCGGTCATTCGTGGCTGTCGGAGCCGGTCCGTTTTTGGTACCATCGCCAACCAGTGGATGCGTCGAATCCTGTGCCTGCCCTGAGCACTACGCCCAAGGGGCGGACTCCGACCGACCGATGGCGAGAACGACGTGGACCGAAGGGTCAAAGGAGCTCGATCACTCAGGAAACGAGCCGTTTTTCATTCGCGGGCCCGGGCGAACCGGCCCGAGAGGTGTCAGTAATAAAGGACGAAAAGGCATGGGCGCCCTTGCCGGATTTGAACACGTTGTACGAGAACAGGAGCCGTTGGCTCCCTATTCCTGGCTACACTTGGGTGGATCGGCCGAGTTCTTTGCCGAACCGACATCGGTCGACGAGTTGCAACAGTTGGTCCGGCACTGCGGCCAACGGGAAATCCCCGTGCGCATGTTGGGCGGTGGATCCAACCTGATCATCCGCGACCAGGGCGTACCCGGTGTCGTGATTCACTTGAGCGCCGCCACGTTGTCGACGATACGCGTCGAAGAAAACGTCGTAACCGCGGGGGGCGGCGCCAAACTGGCGCATGTCATCTCGACGTCCGTGCGAGAAGGACTGGCTGGATTGGAACACCTGGTCGGTATCCCGGGTACGTTGGGCGGCGCCCTTCACTCGAACTCGGGGACCGATAACCACGATATCGGACAACGCACATCGGCCGCCACCGTGATGACACGCAGCGGTGAGATCATCGAACATGGCAGCGATGATCTGCGATTCTCCTATCGTTCGAGCAGCCTGGACGAGCTGGCCATCTTGCAGGCCACCTTGACACTCGAACCCGAAGACCGAAAGGAGCTCACCAAACGCATGCAGACGCTTTGGATCGTCAAGAAATCAAAGCAGCCGTCCAGCGACCTGCCGGCGGCCCGGATCTTCAAGAATGCGGATGGCCTGCGTGCCGCCGACCTGCTCGACCAGGCCGGTCTAAAGGGAGCCAAAGTTGGTGGAGCGGAAATCTGCGACCAACATGCCAATTTTATCGTGGCCCACCCGGGTGCCAGCAGCGAAGACGTTCTGCGTTTGATCGAACTGGCCAGGACGCAGGTCCGCGAGCAACTGGGAGTCGAGCTAGACACCGATATTGAGATCTGGTAGACAAGTGCCTTCCCGTGCTCGGCAAGCGCGCACCCTAACCCCGTAAAGGATTCCGGAGATTGGTTCATGTGCGCCGCCAAAAAGAAGCGCAAACACTCGGACGCTCCGGCTCAACGCAATCGCTGGCGGATCGCATTAGCCGCCATTCATCCGCGGATCTTCATGCTCGTTGCGGTCGCCGTAGCGTTCATAACGCTTGGCATGTTGGGATGGGCAAAATGGGGACCCTCAATCACGTCTCGGCCCCGCTACGCCCTCACGCCCTCGAATCTACAAGTTACACCGAAACCCGCTTGGATCCACGTAGATGTGACCGCCGAGGTTCTGAGAGACGGTAGCCTGACCGATCTGTCGATCCTCGATCCCGAACTGACCAAGCGAGTGGCTCACGCGTTTGAACTCCACACTTGGGTCGATCGAGTTGTAAGGGTTCTCAAACGACCGGGCCCGCAAGGAGCGCGGGTGGTGGTCGAGTTGTTATATCGAGAACCGGTGGTGATGGTCAAAACAACCGACGGGTTCTGGCCCGTCGATGGGCGTGGCGTGCTCCTTCCACCGAATGAGTTTTCGCCCAGCCAGACACGCAACTTTCTGAGGGTCCTAACCGGAAATCCTCGTCCAGCCGGTCCGGTCGGCACACCGTTTGGCGACGCCGGTGTGGTCGGGGCCGCGTACGTGGCCAACATGCTCAGAACCAGTTGGCGGGCCGAGGGATTGCAGTGGATCGTCGTTCAACGCGACGATAACCGGCAGGCCGATGCGAAAGTCACACCGACGTTTCTCTTGTTACCGGAGGGGATTCCGCCGGGCGACATGGTGGCGACCGATCTGATGCGTCGACAGGTCTCTGAGCCCAATTCGGAAGAATCGAATCCGCCGGTGCTACCACAAAAACCAATTGTTCGATGGGGGCATGCACCTGGACGTGAAGCCATTGGCGAGGCCCTGGCCCCGGAGAAGGTCTCGCGGCTGGCCCAGTTCGTACAGCAATACGGGCCCCTGGACCAAATGCACCAACCGTTGATTATTGATCTGAGGCCAGGCACGGGCATTGGGCTGATCCGCCCCGATCGGGACCTGAAACCCGCCTCCTACTGAGATCGTGCAGCTTATAACCTATCATGCAACAAGGGGTTAGAGGTTAGGGTAAAGG
>CAYNDU010000713.1:0-2314 GCA_964395615.1 uncultured Pirellulaceae bacterium
CTGGGGCCGGAGTAGAGGGGTGAGGAGTCAATTGTGCGAAGCACCCTACGGGCCGTCCCGGCAATTGACTCCCGACCCCTTTACCTAACGCCCAACAAAAACCGACGGACACTTTGGCGGAATCGACGTATCAGGAATGTCACCATGAACCACGAACTGAGTCAACAAATCTTTCGTCGAGCGATGCAATTGATGCCCGGAGGCGTGAACAGTCCGGCCCGAGCGTTTGGCGCCGTGGGTGGCGAGCCGATCGTCATGGACCGAGCGGAGGGCGCCTACCTCTATGACGTGGACGGCAACCGTTACCTCGATTATATCGGTTCCTGGGGCCCGATGATCCTGGGTCACGGCCACCCTGCCGTCGTCGAGCAGGTATTGCAGGCCGTTCAGAAAGGGACCAGCTTCGGTGCTCCGACCGCGGCGGAAAACGAGATGGCCGAGTTGATCATCGAGCTCGTGCCGTCGGTCGAAAAAGTGCGCCTGGTCAGTTCGGGCACGGAAGCCACCATGAGCGCCATCCGATTGGCTCGCGGATACACTTCTCGGGACGTCATTATCAAGTTCGCCGGAAACTACCACGGGCACGTCGACAGCCTGCTTGTGGCGGCCGGCAGCTCGGCCGCGACTCTGGCCGTACCCGATTCTCCGGGCGTCACGTCAGGAACGTCTCAAGACACGCTCGTTTTGGCTTACAACGACGACGACGCCTTGCGCCAGGCCTTTGCCGATCACGGACCGCAAATCGCGGCCATCATCATGGAACCGGTCGTCGGGAACATGGGCTGTGTCGTTCCGAGTCGCCAGTTTTTGACGGCGGCTCGCGAATTGACGGCCGAGCACGGCGCGCTTTTGATTCTGGACGAGGTCATGACCGGGTTTCGCGTCGCTGCCGGCAGCGCTCAATCTCTGCTGGGAATCACGCCCGACTTGACCACCATGGGCAAAATCGTGGGCGGTGGATTCCCGATCGGAGCCTACGGTGGGCGTGCGGACATCATGGATCACATTCTCCCGGCCGGCAATGTGTTTCAGGCGGGCACACTGAGCGGCAACCCGGTCGCCACGGCGGCGGGCATCGCCACGTTACGACAACTCCGCGACAACCCGCCCTACGAACGACTCGAAACGCTCGGGCAACGACTGGAATCGGGGCTGCACAGGGTAGCCGAAGCGGCAGGCGTTGCTCACCAAATCACTCGCGTTGGGAGCATGTTGACCCTATTTTTCAGTGATCAACGGGTGACGTCGTGGGACGTCGCCGCCGGCTGCGACACAGAAACCTACGGTCGGTATTTCTGGGGAATGCTCGATCGCGGGTTCTACCTTCCCTGCAGTCAGTATGAGGCCCTTTTTCTCTCGGCCGCGCATACCGACGAAGATATAGACGACACCATCCAAGCCGCAGCCGAAACGCTCGGTGAGCTCGGTTCGTCTGATTGATCGGAGAGGATTCACGCGTCCGGCGCGCCCCGGCCGAACAATTCGTTGGGTCCTCCGCCGTCACGCGGCCACCCGCGGCCGACCCTATTTCTTGCGCCCACCCTTATGCTCGTCCGATCCTGCTCGTTTGGCCGCATTGCGAGTCGGCCCGTGAGGCCGACCAGCACCCGATCCGGGCTGGGCCCGCGATCTGGGCTGGGCCCGCGACTTGGGCTGGGCCCGCGGGGCGCGCACGTTGCCCGTTACGGGCGAAGTGCGACGGGCGGCCGCGGCTCGTTCCACCTGGCGGGCAATGGCTTGATGAATGGCCGCTTGCCGCGCGGCTGCACCGGCGCCGAGTGACGGAGCCGCGCGAGAGGGCGTGCGAACGGGACTCGACGAAGATGCGCTCGGGGACCGAACGGGCGGGTTCTTTGGCGACACCTGCACCGGGCCGGTACGGACTGGTTGCCGCGTCGACGTTCGGTCGGGCACGGCGCTTCGCGCCATCGGCAGACGAAACGGTGAGCCCGGTTGACTCACCGGGTGGTCCGTCCGTTTCCCGCGACGCGGTGATGCGGGTGTCGCCGGCTCACGATGTTCACGAACGGTCCTTGCCGACGGCACCGAACCACTCGACGGAGCCGATCGCGTAGAGCGGGAGGCTTCCGTCCGTTCTTTGATATTCGACGAGTCGATCCGGTCACGGAGGGTCGCCGGCGGTTGGCGGTCGTCCGACCGACCGGGCATCCGCCCGATGCCATAGATCGCGCGCAACTGCTCGGCTCGCGATCGGGCCCAATCGGCCGTCCGATGCCTGTCCGAAGGCGATTGAATACCTGGCCGGGCACGGGGCAATTCAGCACGGGGTGATTCGGCACGGGGCGATTCGGCA
>CAYNDU010000714.1:0-2290 GCA_964395615.1 uncultured Pirellulaceae bacterium
GGTGACCACATCTCGCCCTATGCGACGGGATACCCGCAGGTTCGGCCGATGTGTTGAACGATGAGGCACCTCGCGCACTCCCCGCGGGACCTCAACCGCCAACGACGCCGCCCGCCGCCCCGTCGCTGGACGTGACGTCGAGACCGGCACCGTCTGAGTCAACACGGACTGACACTGAACCGGGAATGCTGCCAGATAAACGCGGAACCCCATCCGATACGATCGTCGCTCGGGCATTACCGGGCCTGACGCCCGATCTGCGTGCCGAGCCACCGTCCGGGGCCGCGCCCGTGACCGACCGTGACCTGATCGATGACCTGGTTCATCCGGATAGAAGTGTCGAGCGATCAGCAGAGCTTGAACTGTACCGACGGGGGTATCGGAAGTTAGAGATCGAGTTGGGGCGACGATTGGCCGCCTCCGATCCGGTCGAACGGCGACAGCTGGCCGACGCGCTGGCCGGTCTCCCCGTCGAGCGACGGCGTTGGCTTCTCTGGCTATCCGGCGACCCGGATGCCCAAGTCCGCCGATCGGCAGTGAGCTTGATGGCCACGTCGTCCGACCCCGTCCTCACGACTCGGCTCGAGGAACTTCTGACTCAGGAAAACGATCCAGAGGTGCGAAGACTGCTCCAACGATGGGCCCAGATTCGCGACCGCACCCGACGCTGATCGGATCGGTCGCAGCAAAGACCGTGTCCCGCGTCGCTCAACGTCAAATCGCGAATCCCCGCTTCCTCTTTCCCTACTGGTCGGACGCATGAAGGAGGTGATTCCAGATGCTGGCGGCAGTACTTGCCGCCGGCGACGGTACCTTATCAAGTCGTACGGCGCGATCGGCCGTCAAATGGGGCGCTCGCAGGGCATCGACATAGCGACGTTGGCCGAAAAGTCCAACGCGTTTCCGCAGGTACCTTCTCAGGTTCAGACCGGGCGAAGGCGTGACATAACAGCGCACCCGGCCATCATCATCAAGGACGGCGTAGGGCGGCGCAATGCGTTTGGTCGAGTGAACGGGCATAAGCCACCCTTCCGTGTCAAACGTATCGGAACGATGGCTGGCGGCCAACGCAACGCCCGTTCCGACAGCGTGGTCATCCAGCTCCGTCGAAATCCGGTTCGATTCCGTAAGGCTTGTCGTTGCCGAGTCGGTTGCGCTGACCGACAATTCTCGAGGCTGAAGGTCGGACGCCGGCGACGGGGCGGGCGTGGAAGCTGGTGACGCACTCGCGCGCGCGGCCGCCCCCTGGCCCAACTGCTCGTACCGTCGCTTTAGTGTCGCAAAATCGTCGATTCTCTGAGAGATGACTCGCAGATCACGGGCGAGCCCCGTGCCCGAGGCCGCCCCGGTTAATTGCTCAACTCGGCCCTGCAATGCGGCCAGATCCCAGCCGGCCATCGGTGTCGTCACGAGCAGCGAGAGATCGAGATTCAACTTCCGGAGCTTTTGGGCCAGACCTTCAGTGCCCGAATTGGATGTGGCGGCGACCGTCGCCAAGTGGGAATCGGCGACGCGAGGTCGGTCCGGTGATCCGGAGGCCGAGTCGTGAAAACCGGCCCTTTCGACTCCACGGTCGGCCGCTTGAATCGCCGAGCCGGGTAACGTCGCTTGCTGGGCATGAATCCAGCGAAACTCGCCCGCCGGTGGAGCGATTCGATAGTAGGTTTCAGTAGCAAAGCCCGGCCCCATCGAGGCCGCCTGACTACCCAGAACGTCAACGCGTTCGTCCGCCTTGAGCCGTACCTGCCATTTGTACTGGTGGACGGAGTGCGACGTTGTGCCCACCCAAGCGACGGCGCCTTCGGTCGCAATCTGGCCGATGTGATCGGCGTCCACGTTCTTGATATGTCGAGCGGCGACCAGGCTGAAACTCCCGGCAACGGGGCGAATCGCAAGCCATCCCCCCGCCTGCTGACGATAAACCTCAACCTCTTCGCCTCTGTCTAACTGCCCGGTCGCGTAGTAATTCCAACCGGGCCCACAACGTACGTCGACCGTGTCGACCGAGACCTTCGCGCGGTAGGGGTACACCTCCCCGGCATCCATGGTAGCCGAGGCGACCAGAGAGACCAGCGCCATCATTGGCAACGAACGGTGTAACATTGATTCGACCCTTCGATTGACCTTCTACCGTGCATTGGATCTGATCGCGAACCGACCGATCCCCATCGTGCCCGGCGACTTGTATTCCAAACCGTAGCCGACCGCAAGATCGGTTCCGAACTGAACAAGGGTGAGGGGTGCAGGAACGGGCTCGCGTAGCGGTTGGGCTGAGCAAGGTGTTCACTGG
>CAYNDU010000715.1:0-2271 GCA_964395615.1 uncultured Pirellulaceae bacterium
AAGACGGTGCAGACTGTCGTGCGCCGTGTGTTCTACGTGTCGAGGAGTGTGCAGTTGGACGTATTACCCATTCGGGCTCAGTTCGCGGGCCGACCGCTTTATGGCTCGGAGGTTGGCCCCATGCATATTACTCGCCCGTCGGCCAATGAAAGGAACAGCAGGCCGTTTGCAGCGGCCAGACTGTCCCACGCCGGGGGCGCGTCGAGCTTGTAATGAGCCAGCTCCTCGCCCGAAGAAGCGGAGGCTGCCCAGAGAACGCCGCCCATTCGTCCTTCGTAGGCCTTTGCCAGGTCATCTTTTGGGAACGCGACGGGAGTTCCGGCGACGAACACGACGTCGCCGGCAAGGGCCATCGCCTTGCCGGTGAGAGGAATGAAGCTGGACCATTTCTCGGTGGAAGGGGCGACGTTCGTTGCGACTCGTTTCCTGGCGCGCGCCTTTCGGTTTTGGCTCTTCTTCGGAGTCGTTTTGGTAGCCGGTCGCCTGGCGGTGCCGGCGGCACTTTTCGACGGCCCTTTCGCCAGCTTTCCGTAGGTGCCGGCAAACAACGTGTACCCGTTCGCTCTCGGGTCAAACCATGTGGTGCGCCCGGGAGTGTAACCTCGTACCTCGAAAAAGCGTGAGCCGTCGACGACCAGGATATCGCCATGAACGCCACCCATGCCTGTCGGAATGTCGTAGTGCAGCATGGTATCGATCGTCCAGAACGAGCGATGTTGAGGAACGGATTCGAGGAATCCGTGGGACGGGATGATGTGCCGATTCTTAACGTCCTTGAGGCGGACCGGTGAAAGGTCGGGTTCGAACGCCTGGTGTCGCAAATAGAGCAGGTCCTGATCCGCGATAAACAGGTCGCCAATGAACCCTTCAATGCTCATCCCCTGGACAACCTCTCGGTTTTCGACGGGAAAACCGTTGCTGCCGTAGGGGCCGTACATCCGTTTTTGATGGACGACCTTTCCCGAATGCGGATCGACCGCATAGAGGAAGATACCACCGTCAGTGAATGAATTACGGCCTGCCGCGAAATAGGCCAGCCCATTGCGGACGAGGATGCTGCCGCAGATGGGCCAGGCCGATTCCGGCTGGCCGTGGGCACACATTAAACGCTGTTCGAGCGGACGGAAACGCCAGGCGAGGGTGCCGTCGCTGGCCCGTAGGCAGTAGGCAGTCCCGTCACGGGAGCCGAACAGCAGCAGTCCCTGGTAATAGGTTGGCGGCGAGTCGACTCGTCCTTCCGCGTCGAAGCGCCAGGCGATCTTGCCGTCGGCCGCGTCGATCGCACATACCGAATGCCCGTCGACATCGGCCGCGAAGACATGCCCGGCGGCGATCACCGGCGCACTTGCACGCGTGCCGATCTTCGCCTCCCAGCGTTTTGCCAGGGTCGCGGGGACGTGGGTCCGCGTCGAGCCGGTCCGCATGTTGTCGTGCCGGTAGGCGGGCCAATCGTCGGGTCTCGCCCGTACCGGTTGGGCCGGTTGCGCCCCAAGTCGCAGGGCGGCGGAAAAGGCGGGGCCTTTTGCGAGAGATGCCTGTGCCGCCACTTGGATCGTCTGGTCGGATCGCACGAGGCCCGGTTCGGCCGACATCGCGTTGAAGCCATTCAGCATAACGCTGTTACAACAGGCGCATGAGGGTGGGCCGACATAGTAGAGCCCGTTGCAGGGGAGGGGACCGATCCCGCAGGTGCTGCGAATCCACGGATTGGGGAATTCGGCGGGCGATTCGAGCCCAAGAAAATCACTCCCACCGGTTACCGAGTTAATGAAATACTGAGACGTGATACGATTTCGGTAGCATCGATCATGCCCCATCGGACCCGTCATGGTCTGATCTAAATGACGGACGATCTTCCCCGTTTCGGGATCGAAACCGTTGACGCCCATCCTGGGGAGCCCCATGGCAGGCGACGGTCGTCCGATCGAAGCATTGTAGGCAGCCGCCCAGACGAGGCCTTTGGCAAAGTAGACATCCGGCGGCTTATGGTGGTTGATTGTCACGGCCGTTGACCAAAGTTCCTTGCCATCCGAGAGCCGAAACGCCCGGAGCTTCGAGGAATCGCCCAGGAAAGCGGCCTCGGCGGAGAGTACGAGTGACACGGCGATTCCGGCCGGCCCTTTCAAAACGACCGGGGCCGGGACGCGCCATCGCGTGTCACCAGACACGCGGTCAAGGCATACAAGTTCCTTCGCGGTGGCAAAGACGAGCCGGTCGCCATGGAGTCCGAGTGATGCGCCCTCGTAGACACTCGTCGCCGCGCCGATCTGA
>CAYNDU010000716.1:0-2247 GCA_964395615.1 uncultured Pirellulaceae bacterium
TTGTGCGAAGCACCCTACGGGCCGTTCCGGCAATTGACTCCTGACCCCTTTACCGGATCCACGTCCCCGAGACACCGATGACCGTTGAGTGTGACTTCCGCATTCCGCATGCCCGATTCCGCATTCCCTATTCGGCACGTCACAACCGCTTCCCATTGGCGCGTGCGAACCATGCGCCACAGAGTGCGTGGTGTTTTGGGTAATATGCGCGTATAAGATACGCGTAAGTCGCTGCTGCTCCTAACGTTCAACTGATAATGGAAACTTCAGTGAATAATCCCGGCTCATGGGGATGGGGCCAGGGACGCCGTCAACCGATCGAACAGCCGGTCGACTTCTTCGCGCGTTTCACGGTCGAGTGACCAGTCATAGGGCTGCCGGCGCCGATCATTGCGGAAAATGCCGCGCCGGACCAGCAGGTATTTTTCAATCGCCAGGAATCCGTCCAGGCCCGCCGGCAACTGCATCGCCACCAATGCGGAGACGGGAAAATGTACGCGATAGGCAGTCTCTTCGTCGCCATCTTTCATCGCTCGCCAAAGTGCGACGATTGCGTCGAGCAAATCCACGGCGGGCATCGTACCGACCACACCTCGTCGGAAGGCGTCGATAAGGAACATCCCGCCACTTCCGTCAAACATCCTGGCTCGGCCGGCAGTAATGTCGCGCAAGGCAGACAGGTGCGGCCCAACCGGGTTCCGCTCGGGTTTAAACAGGATTCTGTCGGGTCCGTATTGATCCAACAGCCGGCAACAGACCGAAAGCGGGATCCCCCCGCCGACGTAGGACGAAGCGTCTTGGACAATAACCGGCAAGTCCGTTGCATCTGCGATGGCCTGGTAATAACTCCAAAGGCCCTCATCATCGAGCTCGGTCTTCGTCGGTGGGATCGCCATTACGGCCTGGCATCCGCCGTCGGCCGCGACTTGGGCGAATTGGATCGCTTCACGGACACTCTCCGCCCCAACGCTCGATATGACCGCGCCGCGCCCCCGGGAATACTCAACCATCTTTATCGTAAGTTCATTTCGTTCGGCGCCGGTCAGACGCAGAATTTCCGACACCATCGCGCTGCAGACACCCTGCACGCCGAGCGAGAATGCCCAATCGATCTCTCGCGCCAGGCAATCCCAATCCACACGATCGTCGTCCAGGAAGGGTGTCTGTAAGACGGGCAGCACTCCGGCCAGGCGGGATGACATCTCTAGCTCTCCAATCCATGGCCGTCAAACAACCGTTCCACTAATTCCACCATCGCGTCAATCGTCCTCTCCAAACTCCCTCGTGCGAAGGGCGTTTGCCAAACGGCATAGATATTCTCGTCGTAGAGATTCTGGGGTGGAAGATAGCCGAGCGAACCGTTCAGCAGGTTGATCCACAGCACGCGGCGCCCCGAACACCGGCGACTCAACTCGCGTTGAGCACACGAATAGGCTTCACACCTGCATCCAACGATGGCGGAGTTGCCCAATCGCAGCCCCCATAACGGCAATTCGAATGTCGGTTCATCACCGACCGTCAGTCGCACGTCACGTTTCCGCCGGAGCCGCTCGGCCAACGCACGATCCGAGCACTCCCGCCGTTGCTTTTCCAATTCGGCGGCCGTCGGCCAGTCCTTCAGGGGCAATCGTACCGCATGACCGATCGACATGACTGCCTTAGAGAACGTGCGCTCGGTCGGTTGCCAGACCGCCAGCGGCGCCCCCGATTCAACGGCTCCACGGTAGGTCAGTCGACGTGCGGGCGGGTCCATGTCGCTAATCGTGGCCAGAGCGGAATACCCCAGTTGACGACCGTTCTGATCCGCCACCTCCGGATCACCTGAATACTGCCGGCGGGGCGCCAGGTCACCCGAAGCGCCCTGCAGAAACAACACGGGAGCGTTCGTCTCCCGTTCCACCACTTCGCGCATCGCCCCCACATAGTCCGGAGAAATCGCTCGGTTCTGCCACGCCAATGTCGTCGGATGACACGCGTAGTGCACCAACGTGGCTCGAGTCGCCAGGCCTTCGTCGGTGATCCGCCCGATCGACACCCGGTCGTCCGCCACACCCTCAGCGTTATAGCCGCAGAGATACCGGTTACTTCCGGCCTCGGGGTCAGGAAGGTCGCGGTTCGTTGCCAGCCGACAGTGTCCGGTGTGCCATTCGAGATGACCCTTGAATTGCTTGCTTTGGGCCAGACGCGCATGCGCCACCGTGGGCGTCAACAACGCATCGTATCAGGAGCGACTCAGGTCAGTGCCGG
>CAYNDU010000717.1:0-2220 GCA_964395615.1 uncultured Pirellulaceae bacterium
CGAAGCACCCTACGGGCCGTTCCGGCAATTGACTCCTGACCCCTTTACCCTCGGTCTAGAGGAAGTCGAGCAGCGTGAGTGACATCAGGTTGGCCATTGTTTTTAGAGAGGCCTGGTAGCTGATCTGTTGAGCCGTAAAGTCGGTCACTGCCTGCGCCATGTCGACGTCGATTTCATCGGACAAGGTCGAAATCAACTGGACCTCTTCTTCCTGATGGCGTTCGGCCAGCGCGTCAAGGCCTTGCGCACTGGTTCCGAGTGCCGCCCGACCGAAGTTCAGCCGGTCGGTATCCGTATCAAGCAACGCAACGACTCGCTGTAGCTCTTCAACATCGAATTCAGCCAAGGCCGAATGGAGCCGGATCAGCGAGTTGAAGATCCCCTGCGTTTCGATCGGGTTGACGTCCCGGCCGGTCAGGCGTTCGGCGGTAGCCCCCGCAGTGGTAGCGGCAACGCCGGCCGGTGCGACGAGTGTCCCTGACCCGTCGTTCGTCGGGTCGGTCGCCAGATCGAGGGTTGCGACGAATGTCCCTTCCAGTCCGACGGCGGCCACGACGGTGTTCGCGGTCGTTTGTCCGTCGGCCATGTCGATCGTAAGTCGCTTGGCACCGGCATCATAAGTGGCAATCGCAACGTCACCTGCCAGCGTATTGCGAAACTCGATATCGACCCCGTTGAAGGCGGTCCCTCGCGCCGTGGCCGTGAATGCGAGTGCCGTATTCTGGTCGTTCGGCGCTGCGAACTGGACGGCTGCGGTGGCGGGCAGTGCCGTCGGGCTGTTTTCCGGAATCCCGCTGTCGGTTCCGCGGGCAATCAGTCCCAAATCCCAGGCGGCAAAACTTCCGACACCACGTGAGACGGTTAGAATCTGAGCACCCTGCGGGTTATCATCTTCCAGGACGATCCCATTGCCCGTATCGGCCAGGCGAGCGACAACGGCCGTATTCGGATCGAGATTCAAGGAGTGGTTATTAATCCGGTCGACGACGTCTCCCACGGTTTTGGCCGAGGAGATATCAATATCGAGCATGACACCGTCATTCCGGCGGATGGAGAAGTCGACGCCCGTCGTTGTGTGAACACCCTGCCCGTAGTTCAGCTCGGACAATTTCGTGTCGGTCGTCAGCGACCGAAGACCCAAGTCGGTCGCCGTCGTTCCTCCGTTTTCACCGATCGAAAAATCGCCTCCACTCAGGCGCGAACCGACGCTGATCCCAGTGCCCGCTGAATTGATGGCGGCCGCCAGATGGGCGTCGGACTGGTTCAGCGTGTTGAGTAGATCTTCGATCGTCTTGGACGCCGACAGATCGATCGTGTACGTTTGACCGCCATTTGTTACCTGCAGACCAGATGACTGGTCCCAGTCGGTGCCGCTCCCTCCGGCCGTCGTCCCGGAGGCGTTCGTATCAACGGGACGTGACCCGCCCAATGCCGCAGTTTCGGAATCCGCGGGCTCGAGTTCCGCGCGGAACCGACCGTTGATCGTCGAGTCCGCCTGCAGGGCGTTGATTACCTGATTCGCGGTCGATGCTCCGACATCAACGCGCACATAGATGGTATTGGCCGCTCCACCGCTGTTGCCCGTATTCCCCCGTACACCGGCATCCACCGCCAATACGGAGGCGGTTGGGTTGTAGACGTCCCCCATCGAGGCATCGGGCGCGGCCGTGAACTGGCCCGACGCGTTGATGGCTGCAACCAACGTACCAACCGTTGTCTGGTCCGTGTCATCGACACTCAACGTCAACACGCCCGTTGCCGGGTCGAGGGACACCGTGGCAGCATTTCCAAGATTCTGGCTCGCGTCGATCTGAAACTCGACATGATTCAGAACGGTGCCCGGCGTAACCGCCGTCAGGATCAGGTCATTACCCAGTCCGCTCAGGCGAAGTGCACCGCTCGCCGCAACCGGTGTGGCTGAGAACTGGGCAACTTCATTTCCGGCCGTCAGCCCGGGAGCCGCTCGCAACAGGTTGTCGTCGACAAACTGCAAGGTGACCCCGTTGTCGCCGGGACCTCGTTGGCGTGCCTCGAGGACAATATCGTTGTTGGCACCGCTTGAACGAACGACTGTTCGGGCACGTGTGCCGCGGATACTCTCCAACGACGTGGAAAGCTGCAACGTGGGATCAAGGTCGGTGCCGACAATGGGGACCAGTGAACTGCCGGATAGTCGCAAGATTCCCAACTCGGCCGCCGTGTTTCCACCCGGTTCATCCA
>CAYNDU010000718.1:0-2218 GCA_964395615.1 uncultured Pirellulaceae bacterium
AGATCGCGCTGAATAATACGTCCACCCAAAACGAGCCCGTTCCTGCACCCTCAGCATCGATCACCACGCCGGTCGATGCTGCGATTTTCATTCGGCTGACCGCGACCTTGGGCCTATGCACGTCTCGCCAGACCCTGTCGGTAGGCTTCGACGGTGGACGCGATCATTCGGTCGACCGTCAAACGATCGAGGGCAAACTGTCGTCCTCGCTCGACCATCGAACGGGTCTGTTGGGGTTGAGCCCATGCGTCGAGTATTCGATCGGCCAACTGTCTGGCGTCGCCGGGCGGCGCCAGCCAGGCCCATGGACGGCCGTCGGATTCGGGTGGGGCGACCAGGTCTGGAACACCGCCGACCGGCGTCGTCACGATCGGCCTGCCGGCCAGCATCGCGTCGATGAGAGTCGAGCCGAGTCCTTCCTCGAGTGACGGGAAGACGAACAGATCGCAGGCCCGCATCAGGTCGGGCACGTCGTGGCGAAACCCCAGCAGGCGTACATGGGCCGAGATGCCCGTCGCTTCGATCTGCCGCTTTAATGGGACCTCTTCCGGCCCCTCGCCGGCGATGACCAGGCGAGTGGTGGGATGATGGGCGAGAATTCGTGGCATGGCAGCAATCAAGTGACGGTGACCTTTGCAGGCAACCAGGCTGCCGACCGAGAGCAGCAACCGTTCGTCCGGGCTCATGTTCAGGACCTTGCGCCCGGTCGCCCGGCATCCGGCCTCGACGCGCCGCGGGTCAACTCCGTCGGGGATGACAACGGTGCGATCCGCGGGGAATCCTGCCTGGCAAGCCAGCTCGGCCGCTCGTCGGGAAACGCAGAAGAGGTAGTCGGCGGCGCGTCGGTAACGGTGAGGTGCCCGGAGGGGGAAACTGGTGCGCCGCGCGGCCACTCGTAGAACGCCCGGCAGTCGGCCCGCGGCCCGCCCGGCCAGTGAGACGGCATGCGCGTCATTGAGGTGTACAATTCGGACCGACGCATCGCGCAACTGCCTGAGCATCGACCGAACGGTCCACGGCCATGGGTAGCGCGAGTTGAGCGTAAGACACGGGATCCCCGCGGCACCGGCCCTGGCCGACAGGCGGCCGCCACGCCGGGCGAACAGTTGGCAATCATGCCCGTGTCGACGCAGCCCTAGGGCAAGTTGCCAGGCTTGTTCCTCGCCCCCACCCCAGCCGCGTTGCGTCGAAATCAAAGCCACTCGCAACGGCTCGGACATGCCACTCCGCGCGGACGGACCTCCGCGCTTCCTGTCGTCGGTTATCGGACCGTATTAGAACTTGATCGGCTTGCCCAACCGGCGCCTGAGCACGGTGATTTGGCCCGAATGCATCAGCTCGTGCGACGCGGCCAGGTCGAGCATGTCGCCGACCGATTGACAATAGCCTTGCATCTCCTCCGGGGCCGCTGCGTCCAGGTCTGCCTCGGCGACCAAACCGACGAGGCCTTCCCGATTCTGATTCAGAAGATCCAGGTACTCGCTCTTCGACAGGAATCCGGATGCATCATCGCTCGCGGACGTTTCCTTGGAGTGCTGCTCGACAAATCCTTCCGGCAATGCGGGCATCGAGTCGGCTCGCACTTTATTGCCAAACATATTGAACGAGACAATCAGATGGCCCAGTTGCCAGGCGATGTGGTTCGCATGCTCCGCCGGTCGCATCATGATCTCCGACTCATCCAGATCCTCGAGCAACATATCGGATACCATTTGGGCGCGAGCAAACGCACCTCGGATCAAATCTTTCGCGTCCACCATTCCGCTCCTGATTCGGTGTTGAATAGAAAGTGCCCGACGGAATGCGTCGATAACGCAGGGCCCGCCGCGTACCGGCCGGGCACCCAACCAAGACTACCTGCCCAGTCCCCATTCGCTCCGCCACGAGCCCGTCATCCTACGGTTTCTCCTCAAAAATGCAAGTTGCCGCGTCACGTCCGCGGCCGAGAAAGGGGATGCGGCCTACCGGCTCGCCCGTTTCCGACAACGCGCCTCGCGACAATGCGCCTCGCGGCCACGCGCCTCGCGACGACAGGCCGCGCGACAACGAGTCCTACCGGTCACTCAACCGTTGACCAAGTTCTTCAACGCCCGTTTGCAGTTGTGGGTCGCGGCCGGCGCTATAGGGAATGGGACGGTCGACGGCGACCGTCGGCTCCACACCGCTCACCTCCAGCCGCTCTCCGGCACAGGCGGCATCTCGGGCCGAGAGGTGTATG
>CAYNDU010000719.1:0-2215 GCA_964395615.1 uncultured Pirellulaceae bacterium
GTGTGCCCTCGACCGCTCCAGGAGCGGGCTTCGTGAAGTTCACCCACCCCTTACCAATCGACTGAATCGTGCCGGTGACCTGCGACAACCACGGGCGGTTGTCCGACTGACGAACGACGGCACGGCCGCCGGGGACGAGCGCTCTCATGATCTCGTCCGGTTCGCAAGCCAGTCGTCCCGTGACGATAAACGCATTGATCAAATTCGACGCATATGGCAGCTTCCCCGCCGACCATTCAATGGCCGACGCGCGGGTCGAGCAATTCAGCGCGTCCATCCTTCGATTCGTCGAGGCCGCACGGGCGGCATCCGGTTCCAGGAATTGAACGGTAAATCCAGCTCGCCGGCAGATCGCGTCCATACCAGGCGACTGATCGTAGCCCATAACAACCACCACACCTCCCGACCCGGTGACCGAATCTGCCGGCAGTTCGGCCGTTGATGCGCCCATCGATGACTCGGTCACGGCAATGAGCACGAGCAAAGCGGGGGCTGACCAACGTCGGGCAACGAGAACACTCATCCACAAGGATCGCGTATGATGATAAAGAAGCATCATGATAGACCTTTCCTTTGCTTCGGTTTAGATCGCACTGGCGGAGGCGGGAGCGGTAATTCGAAGCTGATTCGGTCAGCAACACGCGTGGGCAATGCGTGCGTTCGTTGATCAGCGCCGGCCGCAGTGCGAAACGTGCCTCCGAACACCAATTCCTGATAATGTCCCGAAGAATCACGACACCACGTGCCCCGACGCCACTTAGCCTACTGCCTGCCGGCAGTGGCTGCAACACAACCCCATAGAGGTCGTTATGAGTCTGCCGTTCGTTGGCTCGTCACCGACGCGCCCTCGCTGCCGCCCGAGCGCCCGACACGGGATGCTCGTGGCCCTGGTCCTGACGGTTCTTCCATATCACTCGACCCGAGCGGACGGTCCGGCCGACTCGTTCCGGGACCAGGTGATAGATCTCTATGACACGTATCTTCTGTCGTTTGGAAGCCGTGCCACCGGACTGGTCTACCACCACCGACTCGACGGCCCGGAAGGAATCCGCGCGTTGAGTCCGCCGAGTGATATTGCCCGCGGCGAAGTCCGCGGTCAACCGATGCCGTATGGTTACGGATCGGGAATTCAGGATGTCGCCCTGGAGAACGGGCAGCTTCTCTTCGCGCTCTGCGAAGCGGCTGAAGCGACCGGTGACTCCCGGTATGCCGATCGAGCCGGCCGGTTATTCCGTGCCATGCGACGACTCGCTTCTGTCAGCCCGGAGCCCGGTTTCGTGCCACGAGGGCCTCATCCTGACGGCAAGAGCTACTATCGAGATTCATCCCGCGACCAGCACGCGACCTACTCGGAAGCCCTATGGCGTTATGGCCGGAGTCGGTTGGCGACCGACGATGATCGATCGTTCATCGCGGCCACCTTGCGCGACATGGCTCGACGGATGGAACGTCATGAATGGCGGATCATGGTCGAGGACAACTCGCACCAGGCCCACGTGGGATTCACGTGGGCTCAGCAGACAAGCGTCGGGGCAGTCACTTTGCTTTCGTTTCTCGCGCAGGTCAAGGACGCGACGCAAGACCCGCATTGGCAATCGCTCTACGATCGGTTCAGCGCCGACCGTGAGCAGGTCCGATGGAATCGGTGGTTGCATCCCCGGGCCGTGGAACAGTGGCCGCCATTGACTCTCTACGCGCAACAATTCTGCCAGGCAATGGTCGTCCTGCGACGAATTGAAACGAACGTCGATCGTCGGCGGCAACTCGATCGGTTTCTTCAGCTCTGGGCCCAGCGTGCCGTCGATGCCAATGTTTTTGACACTCGACAGTGGCGGCGCCTCGACTGGGCCGGGCGGCGCACCGAGCCCGAGATTCAGACGATCCTCTCGCAACTGCATTTGACGACCGAAAAACCGCGCACTGCCGTCGAGTTGTTCAGGGCTGCCGGCGGCGCAGCCTGGAAATCGTCCGACGGAACGCAAACGAGTGTCGCCCAGAAACTCTGTTATGGCCTGGCCACGGTGCCCCTGCACGCGGCCCTATTAAGTGGCGATGACGACCTGGTGACACACGTTGCTCCGACCGTGAGGCAAATGGTTCGCGATTTTCAAACTCACCATCGGCAGTACCTGCGAGGCGAGAACTTCAATCGCACCCTGATCCTCGGCCTCTCGCTTGACGCACACACGCACAGCGCAGAGAGAGGCGGTTCGCT
>CAYNDU010000720.1:0-2185 GCA_964395615.1 uncultured Pirellulaceae bacterium
TCGAACCCGATGCATGGGCGAGCTGACAAACGACGGGGGCGTGGACGTGACTCCGGGAAGGGCCGCGTGCATGGCTTCGCCAGCGCACTTGCCTGGGCTAAATACGGACGGCCTTCCAGGCCTTGCAACTCGATCGAGGGTCAAAGTCGCCGGCAGTGCATTACCGGGACGATGCAAGGCGCATATGCCCGAAGAGGGTCTCGCCGCCGCGCAGAATGTAGAACTTGAAGGGCTGAACGGCGCCGAATTCCGAGCTGTTGAGAATGTAGTTTATGTTGTCCGGCGAAATGGTCTCCCATTTGTGCAACCCCACCAGCACATCACCTCGCACGATGCCCTGCTCGGCCGCCGGGCTGCCTGCTCGGACGTCGGTCACCTTCATCCCTCCCCGGTAACGGGACCGATAGCGGCGAAAGACCGAGGTCGGGACCGTTTGAAGACGAAGTCCAATTCTCCTCCAGGCCATATCAGCCAGCGATGGCTTCGAAGCGACCGCCTTACCCAACATGAGATTAAGTTTGACGAGCTGACCGTTCCTTCGCACCTGAATCGCGATCGACTCACCCGCTTGATGGTCGATCAGGGCCCGTTCAATGTCCAGGCGTCGGGCGATGTCACGCCCATCGACTCTAAGCACCTCGTCGCCTCTCAGCAGCCCCGCCTCGTCGGCCGGGCTGTCCGGCGTGGAACTTTGGACCACTACCTGGCTCTCCTCCGCGCTCGCGTCGGTCTTGGCCACGATTCCATGTTCAACATGTCGCATCCGGTCCGAGGCAATCAAGGTGGCCGCCACATCCATCGCCTCGTCAATCGGAATTGCAAATCCGATGCCCTGTGCACCGACCCGAACGGCCACATTGATGCCGATCATCTGCCCGTCGATGTTCAGTAAGGGTCCTCCGGAATTTCCGGGGTTGATACTCGCGTCCGTCTGGATCAGGTCGTGATATTTCTGTGAATCGCTGACTTGCACGGTGCGGTGCAAGGCACTGATAATTCCCCGCGTCACCGTATGCTCGTATCCAAACGCATTGCCGACAGCGATGACCGTTTCGCCGGCCATCAGGTCGACCGAGGTCCCCATTGGAATCACCGTCATGGGCTCGTCACTCGGTATCTTGATGATCGCCAGGTCCGTTCGAGCGTCATTAGCCAGCAAGGTAGCGACGGTTGTTGTACCGTCGAACAGTGTGACACGAATTCGGCTCACGCCGTCCACCACGTGGTAATTGGTCAACACATAGCCGCGCTCGTCAATCACGATGCCGGTGCCCATGCCGTTCACCTGGTGAGCCGACGTGGGATCACCAAATCGATCTTCGTCGGTGACGACCTTGCGACCGTGGATATTAACGACTGCGGCTCGAGCACCCGTTACGGCCCGGACGACCGCCGTTCGCCGCAACGACGAACCACCGGCCGCAGCAGCCGTGACGCCGATCAACAGAAGTGCCAGCGAGTTGATTACGGCATGCGGGCGACGATCTTGAAACACAGCAGCTGTTACCATCGGTGGGCTCGTCAAAGTGGGTATTCTGTCTCTCCGCCGACGGGCGGCCCGGCCGCCCATCCAACACGCGTCGCCCTGGCGTTCCTTCGGCAGCCGCGTACGGTGGACGTCGATTTGCACGCATCATGTGCGCATATCGCCCGTCCGCACTGCAGCCGTCCCAACCACCGTGGGGCAGGCACGGTGCAGGCTGGTCCACAGTGTAGATCGACGTCCATACGTGACCGCGTTAAAACCGCGTTCGGTCGGCCGCAAAATCCGCCCAGTTTACCGCCGAAAATCGGCAAAACCGGAATCTAGTCAAACTGGGCGACGAGCCGGAGATGCCGTGCGCACTCGAACTTGCCTTTCTCGGCCGGACGCCAAACTCAGCTGACGGAGCTCCGGCGAAGTCAGAAAATGGTTACAGGAACCGTTTTCGGACGGAAACCGCGACCGATCATCAGGTTCCCGCCATCAGGGGTCCCCCAAATCAAAGGCGACTTGACGACTCCCACTTTCTTGAGAACCGAACCACGACTCGACACAGGGCAATCTCGCCGCCAGACAAGACCGTCTCGAACACGAGGCTCTCGCCGAACGTGATGGCGAATTGAAAGAAGCGAGGCGCCGCGGCAGGGGGCCGGGTGCAGGAACGGGCTCGTTTTGGGTGGACGTATTATTCAGCGCGATCTT
>CAYNDU010000721.1:0-2183 GCA_964395615.1 uncultured Pirellulaceae bacterium
AGCATGCATGGCCCCCTGGCGCTCGCTGCCGGCCGCGGTCCATGCGGGGCTAGCGATTTCGCCCATGGCGTAGACGATGGCCGAGCTGCGTGGGTCCACGGTGAAACCCCGGAAGCTCAGAGCGAAGGCGATGCCTGCGTCTATTCCATTCGTCATCTCAACCCAGCTTTGACCGCCATCAGTGGACTTGTAGATGTCCCCGGTGCTCTGAGTACCGGCCCAAACGATGCGCGAGTCGTGCGAGTCCACTGTCACGCTGAATACGGGAACGAGGTCCCCGGTTGGGCCGACGCGTGCGGTGATGCCCTTGTTGCTGGCCAACCAAGACAATCCGTTGTCATTACTTATGTGTAGGCCGGCGTTGCCTTCGGTTACATACCAAGTATCCGGATCGCCGAACTTGTAGCGGATGTCATAGCCCAACCCACCCGGCGGGCCGCCGGTTCGGACCCAGATCAGTCCGGGAGGGGGGGCCTGAGCCGCCGGTACCAGCACCTCGACATCGTCAAGCCGGAACGGCGCTTCGAAGGACTCAAATGATATTCCTCCGGCGCCGATGGGATCCGGATCGGTGTAGGTCAGGGCCGCGACACCATCGACGCTGACCGTCAATGTCCCGGCCGTGCCGTCGATTTGGAGCGTATGCCATTGGCCGTAGCTGATGCCCGGCCCGATTGCGAGATCGTTGACAAACGTGTCGAGGTCAGTTTGCTTGTCGAGGACGATTTCGTTCTCGCTTAAGATGAGGAAATACCGACGTTCACCGGAATCGCGGTAGCTTACGTGGGCCGTGTTTCCCTCCAGGAGAATCCGACAGCGTAACCGTGAGTCGGCCCAGACTGCCTCGTCGTAGCCGATGCGGGCGTACCCCAGTCCATCACTCTGAAGGCCGAAGCCGACCTCCGCGGGCTGGACGTCCCATCCCGGGTTGAGCCACCAGCCGGCCGCTGCGCCGCTGTCGAAGTCCTCCGAGTACACCACAGTGTCGTTGGCGGTCTGTCCGTTGGCGGCATGGTAGGCAGACGTCATCATGAGCAGGATGGCCCCAACGGAAAACACCGACGTACGGAACCGGTGGACTAGGACGACAGGAATCGCCCTATCGCGTGGGCGCGGGAACTGGTTGCAATCGTTCGACTGGAAGTGCACGACTTTGTCTCCTCTGCTTCTGTCCGCTATGGCCGACACGCGGCACTACCCCCTGTCTCCGCTGACGTGGACTGCCGTTGCAGCCGTCAGTGTTCATCGTCGATTGCCCGGAAGAGAATTCCTTCTATTGGGGAGGAAATGCGGGCTTGAGCCCTAGGAGCCTGTCCGAGAAATGCATTTTCATTCCTCGGACAGCATTTTGAGGGTGCTTTCGGCATCAAATACCTGGTCTTGGAGCAAGAAGATACCCGTTCGTGAGGGCGCTTTTTGTTACTCGGATAGCCTCGCAGCCGGATCCATCGATAAGCCAAAGGGGCGGTCAGAGTGTATGCGGTCCGTGCCGTAAGTACCGGTATTCACCTCGCCACGGGCGGCCGGCGCGGACCCAGATATGTCCTTGGCACCGAGACAGTCAACACCACAGGCTCCGCTCATGCTGACGGCCGGGCGGCGTGGCCCGGAGGCAAGTAGCTGCTCGACAATCTAATGATCCGGAACGACAAAAACTCCGATGACGGACGCGGCCTCCGGACGGCCGACCGGCCGATCGTATGCTGGTCCATTGAATCGCGAAGGTTATCGGGGGGTAGTATGAACAGGGGGCAACCGTATGAGCCGATGGGGTTCGCCGGTCAGATTGGTGAAAAGCGGATGGGTGTGGCCATCTCTTGTGGCAAGACCTTGCCGGGCCATGCCAATGACGGGCCCAATAGCAGTGTTGAAAATGTCCTTTCAGCTCCGAAGAGGCTGTGTTCTCAACTGCGCCAAGCCGGTTGGCGAGCCCACCTTCGACGTTCTACAACAGGCTGCTAACCGACCGTAAGGGTCTAAGAAGACGGGTAAGGTCCACCCTGCCCTTGGCGATGCCACAATCCCCGGTCATACCCAGCCGATGAGCCGATGGTTTATGATATGGGTGGGTGGAAAAACGCGAGAGAGCGGGTATGATGCTTTGGCGTTTCAGTTCCGGGGGCGATTCGGATTCGACCGGGCGCGTAAACGATGTGTGGCGTGTCGAGGTTGTCAGGAGGCCT
>CAYNDU010000722.1:0-2180 GCA_964395615.1 uncultured Pirellulaceae bacterium
CACGTACGAAAAATCACCATGACCCCAGCCAACGCCATACGAACCAGGATCCTCCTGGTCAGCCTTTTTTGTAGCGTCGTTCTCGGCGGGTACATTGCTTATCGCGTATTCCGTCCCGGACCGGAGGGAAAGGGTCCGCTAACCGAGCACCCCATCGAGCGGGCGAGCTCCCTTTCAGCGGCTGAATTCCTGGATGCCGTCAAGCTCAAGGACCGTGCCATCGGACTGCTTGAAGGGGGTTCGAGTTGGGCGAACGATGGAGGCAACCAGCGAGACGCCACCTCGGCGGCAATTTCGGCATTCGAGGAATTGGGCCAGTTGCTCCCCGGGGAAATCCTCCCGCTTCGCAACCTGGTGATTGCGCGATTATTGGCGTTGCAGGACGCGCGCACGGACGTTTCCACTGCTCGTCAGGCGGCTCGCGATAGTGCCGCTCGATTGCTGGCCAAGGATCCTGAATCCCCCGAGGCTCATTGGTTGGCGGCCCAAATTGAATTGCACGTTGATCCGACCAGCCCGACTGGGCTGGGAACCTCCGAGCGGCTCCGATCGGTTGAGTTGTTGGGGAAGGCGACCGGTCTGGCGGCCGACGATCCGGTTTACTGGTTTGCGTTACACCGAGCGGCTCAGCCACCGACTGAACTCGAGCCGAACCGGCAAGCCATCGCGGCCCTCAAGACCGCCCAGCATCTGGCTCCACGGAATATCTACTTGCTCACCGAGTGGCTAGTACTACAGGCTCGGCAGCACGACCCAACGGTTACGGAGACATTGGGGTCGGCTCGCGACGTCCTGCGACCGCTTTACGACCGGCTGCGAGCTCAACGTATCGACATCGAGAAGCTCCTGGACGACGCGATCAAGGGCGCGAAAAGCGGGCAGTGGCCGGTGGTTCTTTCACGCGCGCGGTTGATTGGAAATGTCGTGAGACCGGAGGAGATTGCCAAGAGCGACATAGGTCGTGTCCAGGTCCATCCGCTGGAGTTCGTGCTTTACGACTTCAGCGACGACACACGCCGCCAGTATGCTCGGGCCGTGAATGTCGACTCGCCGGGGCGACTACCAGATTTCTCGGCCGAAAGTCTTCCCAAGTTGCCTCCCGAGCCTGGGTTGCGCGACCTGGTCGTCATGGACATGAATCTGAACGGTGTGCCGGACATCGCCTTGCTGAGCGAAGGCCGACTGGTGATCTGGGGAAGGCCAGGATTGGAAGCCGGCTGGACGAAGCTGGCATCGATTGATCTGCCGGGTCCCGTGACCGGTTTGCTGGCAGCGGACCTGGACTTGGATCGACGAAAGAGCTCTGCGGCTCCCACGGTCGCCGCGGGAGCGACGAATCGAGACGCGTCTTCGTTTGACCACGTGATTTCTCAGACGGAATCATGTCACATTGCCGACCCCGACTTTGTGGTCTATGGACCGGCCGGTGTCTTCGTGTTGCGAAACGACTCGCAGGCCGACGGATCCATGCAGCTAGAGTTGTTGGTCAACGAGGGGTTGGAGAAACTGGCGGATGTGACATCAGCGGTTCTTGTCGATCTCGATCACGATGCCGACCTGGACCTGGCGATCGCCTCCGAAACCGGGTTGTCGTTATGGGAGGCCGGCACGCCGTTTACTTACACGGATATCAGCGGCTGGTCCACTTTGCCCGGGGGTGGAGGTAAAGGCGGCGGTGGGGCGGTGACGAGTCTTGTCCCGGTTGATTGGGATCGCGACGTGGACATCGATATCGTCTGCGGCGATCCTAGTGGCGAGGCAACCGGCATTCTGGAGAACCTGCGCCACGGGCAGTTTCGGTTTCGTCGGTTCGATGGCGAATTCAGCCCATTGCAGAACCCGAAGGCGTTGGCCGTTTTGGAATCGGACGGCAATGTGTCTTGGGATATCTTGGAGACGGGAACGTCCGGGTTGCGACTGTTTCAAACGGCCACGCCCCGTCCTCAGCACGTGGTGCTTCTTAAGTCCACGCCGGTAGACTCGGCGGATGCCGACGGGGTCATCGTCACCGATCTGGACAATGATGGATACGGTGACGCATTGACGTGGGGGCCGAAGGGCCTGCGCGCCTATCGCGGTAATGGGTCGGGTCTATTTGACAAGCCGGCCGACATCGTGTCGGGACCGACGCAAGCCGTGACGCGGATTGTAGCCGAGGACCTGGATCGTGACGGTGATCA
>CAYNDU010000723.1:0-2178 GCA_964395615.1 uncultured Pirellulaceae bacterium
GGTGAGCCGCCTGTACGGTATCCGTTCACGGCCGAAGGCCGAGAACGGATACAACAAAGGTACGTGCAATGATGCCATGCAGGAGGCGCGCCCCAGATGGGGCGTCCGTTTTTAGCCAGGGGTAAGGGCTGCGTGCATGGCTTCGCCACCGCACTTGCCTGGGCTAAATACGGACGGCCTTTCAGGCCTTGCGCGGGCGATGCCGTACTTCTTTTGACGGGGAACGCGTCTCCCCTTGAAAGACCAGAATGTACGGTCAGCCGTCCCCGACGGTCCACGCCGCGCAGTGCCGCAAGGGGTACAATCCCTAACCGCGCCATAACCCGTCACGGATGGAGGCGGACCATCGGCCCCCCCGACCGGGGTCACCAATCGGCACGTCGATTTTCGCACAATTGGCCTATGCTTTCTAAGGAGTGGTTGCCATACTGGGCACCCTCCAGTGAAACCGGTTCCGTTTGCAGGCCGTTTTCCGGCAGTGTGCCGGCCGTTCGGCGGCCGCAACGCTTCATGCACACGGACACGTGACATGGCTCGGACCGGACCGCCGTCCGAACAGAATCGCATCCTGGAGACTGAGACGATGGATCAAGCCGTCATGACGAAGTGGGAGTACCGGGTCGAGGAGGCCACACAGCTCAACGCGCTCCGAGAGACGTTAAAGCGTGCCGGTCGCGAAGGCTGGGAATTGGTGAGTGTCACGCGTGGCACGAGTGACGTCGGATCACCGACCAAGACTCTGCGTGCACGCAAATCCGAACCATTCAACGCATTCTTCAAACGTCCCGGAAATTGACCGTGCCGTCGTCGATCTTTACGAGACATCGACGCGGCCGTTTGAAGTCCTGGCATGGCGAGAAAGGAGGCTCGCATGTTCACCGGTGGCCCTTGGAGGCCCGTGACGCGCTGGGTGCGACGCATTGCGTACCTCGCGTGGCGACGAACTCGCGGTTCACGGCGACTCGCGCGCTGGAAGGTCGAACCCCTATCCTTCGACAGCATCCGGCAAGCACGCCACCGAATTTCGGGAATCGACTCGGACCGTACCGCCTGTAACTGCCCCAATTGCCGGCACGCTCGGCGCCAAAGAAAAACGCTTCGTGCGTGACCGGGCCTTCTCCCTCTTACCGGGCCTTCGCCCTCTTACAGAATTCGGGCCGGTAGCTTGACGGCGTCCAGTGTCCGCAAACGACGCCCGGTGAGTACCGAACAAGCGACGACGACCGTTGGTACTGCCAGGACCCTGATCAACGCGATCGTCCAGGTGCTATGACACCAGCGGCGGTTCGATGGTGGTGCGGCTCCAAAGCCTCGGCAACTGCACGTTCTCGACGGCCGTACGAAAAACAACGAATTGCAACCGTGAGCGCCGGATCACTCCCTTTTCCAGCGAACCGGGGAAAAGTGTCATGCGCAACGTGACGAGCGTTCGGTCATCGGCACGAGACACCTCGAGGAGCGAGAGATCGTTCGCCGGGCAACTTAAACCGCAGGACCACTGATCATTCAGTTGTCCTTTCAGAAGCACGTGGCCGCCCTCCTGGCTGACATAGGGAATGAGATTCTCCCCGTTCCAAGGTGACCAAGCCAGGGAATCACTCGCCGACGACGTAATCCACCATCGGTCGCACGGAAGAAAGTGGGCGAACTCGGTCGTAGATGGAACGCCTGGCTTGTCAGTCTGAACCGAAAACAACATGGTGGCGAGCACCACGCCGTCGTCCGCTTCTAACGGCTCGACGTGCCAGTAGAGCTGCTTGTCCAGTGGATGACTTTGATTTGCATCGACGTTGACGACGAGATGCTGGTCGCGCAGAAACACCTCAGGGATGGAGCCGTCCATTTTCCCTTCCGGCACGGGCCAGGCGGCACAGCCTAGCCGCAAGTCGCGCCAGCTCGAATCGCCAGGCCGGCCAATCTGAAGACCCGATGCAATCGCATTTCCGTCGAGGACTGCGGAAACGGTGCCGCTCTGCCATTTCGCCGT
The DNA here is from genome assembly GCA_964395615.1 of uncultured Pirellulaceae bacterium. Taxonomy (GTDB): domain Bacteria; phylum Planctomycetota; class Planctomycetia; order Pirellulales; family Pirellulaceae; genus CAYNDU01. The sequence continues at coordinate 1,988 of CAYNDU010000723.1, forward strand.
TTGTCCGCCTACCGTCCACATGGCTGCGAGTCTCTCGTCTCATCGATTGCCGAGATCAGGGAACGAGGCATTCGAATCGCTTCTTAAGTCGCTCGATCCGGAAATCGTCCGACAAAAAAACCCCGCCGCTAGCAACGAAGCATAACGGGGGGGGGGGCAGATAGAAAGACGCCCATGTACACCTCCGGGCG
>CAYNDU010000724.1:0-2176 GCA_964395615.1 uncultured Pirellulaceae bacterium
ATTGCCGGAGCGGCCCGTAGGGTGCTTCGCACAATTGACTCCTGACCCCTTTACCGTGCGCGGTGCGCAAGGGGGCGGGCGTTAGCGCTGTTGGAAGTAGTGGGAGTAGTTCATGAACGTCGAGTGCGTGCCGGTAATTCCCGCGCCGGCCTGCCGGTAGCGGCTTACGCTGTTCTGAACCTGTCGCAACTGTTGCTGCTGCTGGTAGATCACCGCCTCTTGCGTTTGCAGACGCGACTGAAGACGCTGCCTCGGCGCTACAAATGCGTTGTAGTTGTCCAGCAACCCGGAATCCCGGCGGAAGTAATTCAAATACGGCGACAGCGTCGGGCGGCGAGGTGAATAACGCTGCGAGTATTTCATCGGCTTCTGAGCGTGGGTCTGATCGGCCGGTATGGCGACCACACAGGCAGCAACGAGCAGCGTCAAAGCAAATGTAAATCTGAACATGACCAAATCTCCCCCTAAGACTGTCGAATCTCGCCGCCGCGCGGGCCGGATCTTCGCTGCACTTGTCGTATTTTACCTGGTCGCTCGGGACCGGGCAAACATTCACCCGACCGCAAGAACCGCTATCGAGGATTATCGGTGTATTCACTCCGGCCGCTATAGGCCGATTGTTGTGAATTCGAACCGCGTTTCGCCGAACGCCATTCCTGGCGGGTCGACTCGGAATGGCCCCGGTTCGTGTAACGGCCCCGGTTCGTGGTATGGCCCCGGTTCGTGGTATGTTAGGAGAAAGGCACTCGGACCGAAGGTGGGCCAATATTCGGGACACTTGGGCGATTGACTGCGATTCTCGGGATATCGGCGTTCTATCATGACTCGGCGGCCGCACTGGTCGTCGACGGGCGGATCGTGGCCGCGGCCCAGGAGGAGCGGTTCACGCGGAAGAAACATGACCATCGGTTTCCCAATCACGCGCTACGGTATTGCCTCGCCGAGGCCCGGATATCGGAGGCCGAGATCGATCTGGTCGGATTCTACGACAAGCCGCTTCTGAAATTCGATCGGTTGCTCGAGACCTATCTGGCCTACGCCCCACGCGGGTTCCGGTCGTTTCTCAAGGCCATGCCGTTGTGGCTCCGTACCAAGTTGCATTTGCCGCGCGAAATGTCGCGCGGACTCGGCGGAAACTTTCGCAAGCGTTACGTGTTTGCCGAACACCACCAATCGCATGCGGCCAGCGCTTTCTTCCCCTCTCCGTTCGAAGAGGCGGCCATTCTGACGATTGATGGAGTTGGCGAGTGGGCGACCGCCACGTTCGGCACGGGCCGAGGCCATCGAATCGAGCTCACCGACGAGCTGCGCTTCCCGCATTCGCTCGGCCTGCTCTATTCGGCCTTTACCTACTTCTGCGGGTTTCGTGTCAATTCGGGCGAGTACAAGTTGATGGGCCTGGCTCCCTACGGCGATCCGGTCTACGCCGATCTTATCCGAGACAAACTGCTCGACCTGTGCGACGACGGGTCGTTTCGGATGGACATGCGGTACTTCAACTATTGCCACGGCCTGACCATGACCAATCGGCGGTTCGCCCGGTTGTTCGGCGGCCCGCCCCGCGATCCGGAATCGCCCATCACCGAACGGGAAATGAACCTGGCCGCCTCGGTGCAGATGGTCACCGAAGAAGTTATGCTCAAAATGGCTCGGCACGTTGCCGCTCGGACCGGTCTGTCCAATCTCTGCCTGGCCGGCGGCGTGGCGCTCAACTGTGTCGGCAACGGACGCATTCAACGCGAGGGTCCGTTTGAACGTATCTGGATCCAGCCGGCGGCCGGGGATGCCGGCGGTGCTCTGGGCGTGGCCTTGTTCATCTGGCACCAATTGCTCGACAAACCACGAACGGTCACCGAGCCCGACTCGCAACAGGCATCGCTGTTGGGACCGGCCTACGACCTTCCCGAATGTCGAGCCGAACTGGATAGACTCGGCGCTCGCTACGCCGTCTTGCCCGACGACGACACGTTGTGCCGGCGAGTCGCCCAGCTGTTGGACCAGGGCAACGTTGTCGGCTGGATGCAGGGACGCATGGAATTCGGACCGAGAGCGCTCGGCGCACGAAGTATCCTGGGCGACCCGCGTCGAACCGAGATGCAGGCGAACATGAACTTGAAAATCAAGTTCCGCGAGTCGTTTCGGCCGGTCGCTCCCTCGGTGCTGGGCGAACGGGCTC
>CAYNDU010000725.1:0-2158 GCA_964395615.1 uncultured Pirellulaceae bacterium
ATCACGTCGGAATTGAAAGCAACGGTTACTGGCCGTCCCGTTAACCGAAACGTTCAACGGCCAGGGGCCCGTTTCGGTCCGAGGCTCCTCACCTGGCCTTCGAGCGTGGCAACGATGACCTGTCCTTGGCGGCCGACTGCGAGCCCCTCGGGGATCGGCTCGGCAGCCAGTTCATGCCGCCAGAACCAGATGGGCGTACCATCCTCGGCGTTGAAGGCGACGACTTGCCACTGGGGATGTGCGCGGATTCGGTTTTGAAACTGCACGACGGCGACGACTCGTTTCGGCGTCACGGCAATTGAGAGTACCTCGAATTTATTGGGGCTGTCCAGATTGGATTGCCATTGCCGCGCGCCATCGGCATCAAAGGCATCGACCAGGCTTGTCCAGCGCTGACCGGGCCGATCGGCGCGAGCGGGTCGTTGCATTCCCTTGTCGAGTCGATTGATGACTTGAGCGGTGTCGTAACAGCGGAGTGCTCCGTTTCTGAAATTGACGATTGCCAGCGAATGGTCATTCCAGGCTGGTGGAACTCCGCCAAAGTCCAACGGCAAGCGACCGTTACCTTTCACGACGACGAACGTGTCTTTGTTGGCAACGTTGCGTGGCGAGGCGTACAGGATTCGGCCGCCTGCAATCGGGTATTGTTGGCCAAGGACGCCGAGGAATTTCCCATGATTTGCCTTAGGTTGACCCTGGGCAAAGGAGTCGTTGAGACATTTCCCAGTCGCCAGTTGAAACCTCGCGGGTGACGTCTGGTTCCCTCCCGCAAGCAGCAGTTGATCGCCGAGAATCGTGAGATTCCCTTGTGCGCTAACACCCTTCTTCAGTTCTGGACTCAGGTGTCCGCACTGATCGTTTTGCCAGACGGTTTTTCCACTGGCTGCGTCGACAGCATAGACGTAGGTTCCGTCCTGATCGAGGATCCCGGCGGCAAAATAGGCGATCCCCTGATGTATCAGAACGCCCGTGTTCACCGGCCAGGTCGATGACAAGCGTCCATAGACCATAATACGACGTTCGATGGGCGCGGCGCGAAAACGCCACAATAACCGGCCGGTAGCCGCTTCGAGGCTGTAAACATAACCGTCACCCGATCCGACGAAGAGCCGTCCCTTCCAGAACGACGGGGAGGCTTTTATCGGGCCTGCGGTAGTAAACTGCCACTCGGGTTGCCCGCCGGCGGCATCCAAAGCTCGCACAATTCCGTCGTCCCCTGCCACGACGACCAGCGGGCCCGCCGTAACGGGAGGTGTCGGTATGAAGGGGCGAGGAGGAACATACGTCCATTGCGGCACACGCTGATCGGCCGACCCAGGCGTACTCAACGTCGCCTTCGATGCCGCCGAGCGAGTATTGTCCGCTCGATAGGTGGGCCAATCCGCCTCGCCGATATCGAATTCCGAGACCGATTGAGCGTCGGCCGATCGTTCGAGCCTCGTATCATTCTTCGGAATCGTAAAATCGAAAGTGCCTGCCGAGCATCTCGCGGCGGCACCGATAAGTGACAGGTTGCAGTCACATGACCACGGGCCGATGTACAGCAGCCCGTTGGCTGCGATCACGCCATCGTTGCAGGCGGGGCGAATGCCGCCGTCGATCAGTACCTTCTTCGTCTTGCGATCAAACCGTAACGTTCCTTCGCCGCGTACGAAGAGCGAGTCCGGGCAGCCGGTCAGCCTCGTGCAGGAGACCTTGCGGAAATTGAAGTCCTCGAGTTCATCTCCCGAAACCGGATCGATGGCCACATGACTTCCACGTGTGCCGACACCCATTATCAACTTGTCGTCGATGTAAATCGCGTTGGGATTGTTGGTGAATTTCTTCTTCGTCCATAGCAGCTTGCCTTCGCCGGGCGAAATGGCCACGACATTCATTCGGGTCTGGCCCTGGACCACAAAGGCCTTCGGCGTGGCCACGGCCAGGCAAGCGCTCCGAAATCCGGGCGTCGAAACCAGTCCGCGTCCCGGCTGTTCGATCAGCCCACGCAACCGCTCGTCATCATTGGTCCATAGAACGCTTCCCGAGTCGGTCGCCAGGCAGCGGAAATGCTTGTCAGGACAATAGACGAGCAATCGATCGGCCGTCATCGCGAGCCCTCGTGAGTCGATCAACGCCCGTTCATCATGCTTCCACAATAGCTTGTCCTCGTTCAAGT
>CAYNDU010000726.1:0-2142 GCA_964395615.1 uncultured Pirellulaceae bacterium
CAGTGGGTGGCGGCGATACACTCCGACTGCTGGGCGGAACAGCGACGGCGATCGGACACACATTGACCAACGCCAGCGACGGCAGTGTGACCATCGACGATGCGAGGATTTCGTATACGGGTCTGGAACCGATCTTCGACAACCTGAATGCCACGGGCCGAGTGTTTGTGTACGGTGGTGCGTCGGATGTCATCACGCTTGCTGATGATGGTACGGCCTCGAACGGCATTTCTCGCCTCAGCGCTCCAGGCAGCGGCGAAAGAGTCGATTTTCAGAATCCCACAGCGTCGCTGACGATCCTCACGGGGGCCGGCGATGACGCGTTCAACGTCGGGCAGGTGGATGCCAGCCTTTCGGTCGGTCTTGTCGTCGAAGGTCAGGACGGTTCCGACACGATTGCCGGAAGTCCCTTCGACGACTCTCTGAAAGGAGGGACTGGTGACGATACCTTGGTCATCCCCGATGCCGACTTCAGCGGCACGCGGCGGCTGATCGGCGGCAGCGGGACGGATACGCTGCGTCTGGCCGGCAGTGGCATCACACTCGACCTGCCGACGATCCCCGACGACCGCATCACCGATATCGAAGTCATCGACCTCACCGGCAATGGCCCGGATACATTGACGTTGAACTTCCAGGAAGTTGTCAATCTCAGCAGCCAATCGGATGCGCTGCGCGTGCTCGCCGATGCCGAGGACACTGTCAACATTGGGAGTGGCTGGACACAGCAACCCGACGAAGTGATCGGTGCCGACACGTTCAGCGTCTACGCGCAGGGCCCCGCAACACTAAAGGTCCAGAAAACGGCTTTCCCCGTCACGGTGAATCTACCGCCGGGAGGTGGAGCCTTCGAAGCAGTCGTCGACGGTACGGACTTCGTAGTCCGGCGGCAGGGAGCTGAAGAAGTCTTTCGACAACCCAACGGGACGATTGACTCGCTAATCGTTCAAGGCACAAACGACGCGGAATGGATCGATTTGCGAACATTGACTGCCGCAGACGTTACGCAAATCGGCGGCATCTCCGTGGATGCAGCAGGTGGCGATGACTCGCTGATCGGCTCGGACGGCGATGATGTGCTGAATGGCGGCGATGGCGATGACCGCGTTCATGCGATGGAAGGAAATGACTCGATCGATGCAGGAAGCGGAGATGATTATGTCAACGGCTACGGTGGAGACGACTGGCTGGATGGCGGCACAGGAGACGACTATTTGGTCGGCAGCAGCGGAAACGATCTGCTCAACGGCAACCTGGGCATCGATACGCTGGATGGCGGCACGGGGAACGACTATCTGTTCGGCAGCGGCGGCGACGATAACCTGATCGGAGGCATGGGCAACGACTACTTGGACGGACAGGGAGGCAGCTACGACGTCGTGTCCGGGGGCCCTGGGAACGATGTCATCAGGAGCGGTGTCGGAGTCGCTGACCGGTTGCTCGAACGTGGCGATGTCGACTTCACGCTAACCGACTCGCTCTTGACCGGGCTGGGTACGGACCAGATCCAGGGGTTCGAGTTTGCCTATCTGCTGGGCGGACCGAGCGATAATCGTTTTGACGTGAGTGGTTTTCACGGACGGACGACTCTGCTCGGAAGCTCGGGTAACGATTTCTTCAACGGCAGCCTGTTCCGCGACTACGTTGATGCCGGAGCTGGGACCGATACCATTTTCGGAAACGCCGATCCGGACACGCTTTACGGCGGAGCTGGCAACGATCTGCTGTTCGGTCAAGGTTCCAACGATGTATTGCGCGGCGGGACCGGCAACGATTGGATGAAAGGCGGCAGCGGCACCGACAACCTGAGCGGTTGGACGGGCTCCGATACGCTCCTCGGCGAAAACGGGACCGACATCGTTGTCGAGGTCACCCTGACAGGCAATCTGGTGCTGACCGACACGTCGCTCAGCCGTCTTGCTCCTGCGGCAGAATCAGACGTCTTGCTGAGCATCGAGCAGGCACGGTTGATCGGCGGCAGTGGCAACAACATCCTGGACGCCAGCGGATTCTCTGGTCCGGTCTGGCTGTTCGGCAGCGACGGCGATGACATTCTGGTGGGCGGATCGGCCGACGACTGGCTGGGCGCCGGGGGCGGGAACAACGGACTGCGGGGCTCGTGTGGTACATGTAGCACCACCC
>CAYNDU010000727.1:0-2140 GCA_964395615.1 uncultured Pirellulaceae bacterium
CGTGCCTCTGTGACTCCGTGAGAGGCCATTCTTCTGATCGAACTCGTTACCCAGAGAGAATGGGGTTGTGGTGAGGGGGGAGAATTTGGTATTTGCTGCAATCGTGTGGGAAAGGAGACTCACTGACGGTCATGGCCGGTGCGCCCCGCTTGATAATGCTGATCAATGAGAGTGGTTTCTTCCTCTCCCATCGAGCCAATATTGCTCGAGCCGCTCGACATGCCGGCTGGGACGTGCACCTGATCACTCGGCTGCAACACGAGCCGTCTCAGCTCGCTCGACATGGCGTCACCGTCCACCCGCTCAACTTCCCGCGCACGGTCCACAACCCGATCCACGAATGGCAAACCGTCCGCCGGTTGACCGAGCTCTACCAGCAGATCGAGCCGGACGTGATCCATCATTTTTCTGCAAAAGCCGTTCTGCTCGGCTCGGCCGCCGCCGCTCGACTCAACGCACGTCGAGTCGTCAACACGTTCACCGGGCTGGGCAGCCTGTTTCTGGGCCATGGATTGAGCGACTGGTGCCGCCGGCAACTGGCCATACGCGCTCTGCGACACGTCCTGCGAGACCGAGCGTGGATCGCGACGTTTCAAAACGCCGAGGACCTGGGCCAATTATGCTCGGCGAAGATCGTACATCCGTCCCAGTGCCAGCTGATTCGCGGGTCGGGCGTCGATCCCCAGGAGTTCCTCCCCTCCGGCTCGGCCCCGTCAAAACCGCGAGTGATGCTTGCCGCCCGGATGATTCGGCCCAAGGGGATCGCGGAATTTGTCGAGGCGGCCGGCCGCGTTCGTGCTCAAGAAGTTCCGGCCGAGTTCGTTCTGGTTGGACCCACCGATCCGCTCAATCCGCAGGCAATCCCCGAATCCCAGCTCCAGCAATGGCACTCGGAGGGCACGGTCCGTTGGTGGGGCGCTTGCGGCAACATGCCGTACACGCTCAACCAGGCAACGATCGTCGTATTGCCGAGCTACTACGGCGAGGGGATACCCAAGGTGCTGCTCGAAGCGGCGGCCTGCGCCCGGCCCCTGATCGCGACCGACACGCGAGGTTGTCGAGACGTCGTGCAACATGAACATAACGGCCTGCTCGTGCCGGCTCGAGACCCGGCCGCGCTTGCCGGGGCCATCGTTCAACTGCTCGACCAGCCTTGGGAAGGGCGTCAGATGGGCGCCGCCGGTCGCAAACTGGTGCTGCGTCACTTTACGACCGACGAAGTCGATGCTCAGACCCTCGCCCTTTACGACTCGATGCTGGCCCCCGAGCGATCCCGAGCAGCCTAGCCCACCGACACTTCGGGCTGCCCTGGAATCCAACGTTCTGAGGGTTTCTGAAAGTCAGCACCTGAAAGTCAGCACCAAAGGTACCAGGCCGTTTGACAGAGCACTCTCAGGTCGGTAATCACGGATCGACGGTCGAGATAGTCGAGGTAGAGCGCCAACTTGTGTGGCAAGATCTGGTCGTAGTACATTCGCTCAGGACTCGGCCGGCTGGCCAGCAACTGCTCCTCATGGCGATAGACGATGGCCGCCGGATGCGTCAGTCCGGGTCGCACCGAGAGCACTCGACGCCGAATGGCGGCCGGATAATGGTTCACCACGCGAGCCACCTGCGGCCGCGGCCCGACGAGTGTCATGTCACCGCTCAACACATTGAACAGCTGAGGCAGTTCATCCAGCTTCCAACGGCGTAAGAACCGTCCCCACCGCGTGATCCGCGGATCGCCGGCCACGGTCATCTGTACACCGACCCGGTCGGGCTCGTGGACCATGGTGCGGAACTTGAAAATCCTGAATTGCCGTCCACCCAACCCGACACGCCACTGCCGGAAGAGCACCGGACCGGGTGATGTCGCCTTGATCAGAACCATGATGCCGATCATCAACGGACTCACCGCAATCAGGCCCGGAATGACGATCAGTAAGTCGACCGTTCGTTTCATGGAAATTCGACGAGTGAATAGCGTGAAGACGCAAGAGAAAAGGCCGTCCCCGGAATCAGGTGGGCCGCTTGTACCGAGAATGCCCGTGGGCTGTCAATGCGATTTTTCGCGAAAAATGGGCATCGATGGGCAGCCGGATGGGGGTGCAGGAACGGGCTCGTTTTAGGTGGACGTATTCAGCGCGATCTTGACGTT
>CAYNDU010000728.1:0-2129 GCA_964395615.1 uncultured Pirellulaceae bacterium
ATTGCCGGAGCGGCCCGTAGGGTGCTTCGCACAATTGACTCCTGACCCCTTTACCTCCGTCTTAGCCTGCGGGGGCACATCAACGCTTGCTCGTGGCGCACCCTGATCGCCTCGGTGACCCGCAGCGACACATCTTGGGGCACAAAAAGTACTAATTTTGTAGCGCGACCCGCCACGCTGTCAACTACCCGCACGGGGCCTCTGCGGGGTGGCCGGCTAAAACGGGTGCAGAAATACGTTGGGATGGGGCCGGAAGCCGCCCGCTCAGCTCGGTTGTTGGCCCGTCTTCTCGGTTGTTGGCCCGTCTTCGCAGGCTGACCTGTATCGGTCGGCTGACCGCCACGAGCCGGTTGGCCGTGGGATCGACGGCGCCGTGCCCAACGTTCTGCACACCCCTACTTCAATCGAACGTTGTGGACCGCGTAGAATCCCATGGGCCCTCGTTCAGCATGGACCGTGGCAAATCGGGCGGCCGGTACGCCCAAATGCGGGAGAGACGGAGACGAATCATGAAGGTATTGGTCGTGGGAAACGGCGGGCGGGAGCACGCCTTGGCCTGGAAGATCGGGCTGAGTCATCGAGTGGATCGGGTCTTTGTGGCCCCCGGAAATGCCGGGACGGCTGAGGACGCTGAAAATGTTCCGATACCGGTTTCGGATACTGCCGCTCTAATCCAGTTCGCTCGGCAAAACGACATCGACCTGACCGTCGTGGGGCCGGAGGCACCGCTTGCAGAGGGGATCGTCGACGCGTTTCAAGAGGCGGGCATGCGCATCTTCGGGCCCACCGGGGGAGCCGCCCAATTGGAGGCGAGCAAGGTTTTCTGCAAGAACCTGCTGCGCAGTGCCGACGTGCCATCGGCCGACTATCATGTCTTTCGTGACGCACCGAGCGCCGCGCGTTTCGTTTCGGATCGATATCCAGACGAGGGGCAGGAGGTTCCGCTCGTCGTCAAAGCGGACGGGCTGGCGGCCGGCAAGGGAGTGGTCGTCTGTCACAGGAAGGAAGAGGCGATCGAGGCGATCGAGCGGATTGCCGTTGCTCGTGAGTTTGGGGACGCGGGAAACGAGTTGGTGATCGAGGAACGACTCGATGGCCAGGAAGCAAGTGTTCTGGCATTTACGGACGGCCGCACCATCGTCACGCTCCCTCCGGCACAGGACCACAAACCGGCCCAGGACGGTGATCGAGGTCCCAATACGGGTGGCATGGGTGCCTATTGTCCTGCCCCACTGGTCGACGGCCGAATGCTGAGCTGGATCGAGGAGCACGTTCTGGTTCCGACGGTGCACGCCATGAAACGTGCCCGCACGCCATTTCGCGGAGTACTGTACGCGGGATTGATGATCACGCGTCAGGGCCCCAAGGTGCTCGAATACAATGTGCGATTCGGTGATCCCGAATGCCAACCTTTGTTGATGCGTCTGCAATCGGACCTGATCGACATCATCGAAGCGACCGTTGATCAGACGTTGGACCAACTCGATCCGCCGCGATGGGACCGGCGACCCTCCGTTTGCGTCGTCATGGCTTCGGACGGTTACCCGGGATCGTACACGGCCGGTCATCCGATCCGTGGTTTGGAACAGGCGGCTCAGCTTCCCGATGTTAAAGTTTTCCATGCCGGTACTCGGCAACTCGACGGTCAGACCGTCACGGCCGGCGGCCGCGTGCTCGGAGTGACGGCCATGGGTGATACCATCTCGGTCGCCAAGCTACAGGCCTATCGAGCGGTCAAGTGCATTCGCTGGACCGGCGCCTGGTGTCGCAAGGACATCTCCGACAAGGCGCTCGACCCGTTCCATCCTTCCTGATGTGCGATCGGACCGAGGGCGACCTTAACCGACATCACTTAACGCGAATGCCTCGCCGTAGCGTTGCAGCACCTGTTGGCGAAGTGCTGCGTACTCGTCGCTCCAAAAGGGTCCCGACGAGTCGGCGACCAATTGAAGAGCCGTTTGTCTGGCTTGTTCCAGCAGTTCGGAATCGTGTTGCAGATCGGCGATGCGCAACGGAGGCAGTCCATGCTGTTCCGCTCCGAACAGGTCACCCGGACCGCGCAGTTGAAAATCGATCTCCGACAGTTCGAATCCGTCGGTCGATTGGACGAGCGCTTCCAGTCGACGCTG
>CAYNDU010000729.1:0-2115 GCA_964395615.1 uncultured Pirellulaceae bacterium
CGGCTTTGGCCGGGCAGACGTTCGCTCGGTTTCGACTGAGTTCCACTGTTGTGCCCGACGCAACAGGTCTGGCTCAGGATGGCGAGGTGGAGGATTACGCTGTGACAGTTCTTTCGCCCGTGCCGCCGGAACCGGTCACCGTGAATCTGCCTGCTGGCGGTGGAGCGTTCGAAGTTGTTGTTCTCGGTGGCGATGTTGTCGTCCGGCGGCAGGGAGCGGAAGAACTGTTCCGGCAGCAGGTGGCTTCCGTCGGTGGGTTGACGATCCAGGGGACGGATGATTCCGAACGGATCGATCTGCATGCATTGACCGCTCAGAATGTGACGCAGATCGGTGGTGTCACCGTCAACGCGGCGGGTGGCAATGATACGCTGCTCGGCTCCAGCGGGGATGACCTGTTGAATGGCCAGGGTGACGACGATCAGGTCTTTGCCGATGAAGGACGGGACACGCTCGACGGAGGCTCCGGCAACGATCTGCTGTCCGGACAAGCTGGCGCCGACAGTATCTTGGGCGGTGCGGGCTTCGACTGGCTGCGTGGTGGGGATGGGAACGACACGATTGACGCGGGCGATGACGACGATTTCGTCTACGGCGACGCGGGAGACGATTCCCTGACCGGCGGGACCGGCAACGACGCTCTGCGAGCTGGAGACGGGAACGATTCCGTTGATGGTGGCGATGGGCAAGACTTCATCTTGGGTGAAGCGCAAAACGACCTGCTCAACGGCAACCTCGGCGACGATACACTCGACGGGGGCGACGGCAACGACTACCTGTTCGGATCGGCCGGCAGGGACTGGGTCAGTGGCGGAAGCGGCAACGACTACCTGGCCGGACAAGGCTGGGCCGATACGCTGCTGAGCGGGCTGGGCAACGATACCATCATCGGCAGCTCAGGCATCGATTGGCTCTACGAATCGGGCGACGTTGACTTCACGCTGACCGACTTTCAGTTGACGATGGGCACTGAGTTCAACAGCCTGAAGTTGGGTGACGTCGAGCAAGTGCGTCTGGTTGGCGGTCCGAGCGACAACCGGTTCGACCTGTCCGGCTTTTCGGGTCTGACGATCGTTTACGGCGGTAGTGGGAACGACTGGTTCAATGGCGGCACGAACCGCGACTGGTTTGATGCGGGAGCGGGTAACGACACAGCCTACGGCAATGCGCACCGCGATACGCTGTATGGCAGTTCCGGCAACGATGTCCTGTTGGGCCAGGGCTCGAACGATATCCTGCGAGGCGGTTGGGGCAACGATTGGCTGCGCGGCAGTGCTGGAATCGACAACCTGGGCGGCGGACCGGGTCAAGACACTCTGATCGGGGACTCCGGTGTTGACCGACTCGTTGAAGTCACGCTCAACGGCAACCTGATCCTGACCGACACGACGTTGAGCGACGTCGGCGCCACGGCTGAAACGGACACTCTGACCGGTATCGACCAGGCCTGGTTGATCGGCGGCCCCGGTAACAACATCCTGGACGCTTCCGGATTCAGCGGAACGTCGTTTCTGTTCGGCGGCGAGGGCTTCGACTTGCTGATCGGTGGAAGTGGAGCCGACTACCTGGATGGAGGCGCTGGATTCGACGGTTTGAGTGGACTGGGTGGCAACGATACGTTGACAGGCGGCTCCGGCTCCGACATGCTGCTTGGCGGTGCCGGCGATGATTCGCTTGAAGGAGGCACCGGCGGCGATCGAATCCTCGGCGAAGCCGGTGCCGATACGATCGATGCCCGAGACAACGAAGTCGACACGGTCGCCTCCAGCGGGAACGGAACCGCTCCAGAGCCCGGCGACACACTACTGACCGATCCAGTCGATGTAATCAACGAAGCCTTCATCCTGTTCCCAAGCTGGGCCGATGGTTTGCCGTAGCCAATAGCACTCGACCCTGGACTTTGGTTGCAGCCGAAGGCCGCGCCAAGTTCTTCGCGTCTCGGCATTGCAAATGCATAGTGTTTTGATTTCTTGGCAAGGTTTTTCGAGTGGCAGTTGGATCGCAGTTGTGCGCGGGTCTGCGACCTCGCACTGCCTTCGACCGAAAGTCTCCCAGTTCGCCACGTGCTTGGAGACCTTCGGTCGGGCGTTTCGGCGGGGTCGGGAGACCCGCGCC
>CAYNDU010000730.1:0-2109 GCA_964395615.1 uncultured Pirellulaceae bacterium
CCCCTGCTCCCAAAGCAGGTGCGCTACCAGACTGCGCTACGCCCCGAAGTGCTTCATCCTAGCACGAGCCGCCCGCCGCGGGCAATGGTCCCCGATCACGAACCGCCAACCCTGGCCGTCCAACCGACGGCCGATCACCAACGACGACTACCCGGCCTGGCGTTGAGCATCGGGCGCCTGCCCGGATAACAGGCCGTGAAGACGTTCGAACTCGGCGTGGTTGGCGAAGTGGATCGTAATCGTGCCGCGTTGTTTCCCGGTGGTCTTGATATCCACCCGAGTTCCCAACGCCGTTCGCAACTGCTGCATCAACGATTCGATTTGATCGCTGACGACCGGTGCCGCCTTCGGACCGCGGCCATCCGATCCCCCGTCACGGTCGGGCTCGCCATCCTCCCGCGCGATCTGCTCCCGCACCGCCTGTTCCGCCGCTCGCACGCTCCAACCTTGCTCCACGATCATCGCCGCCACCGAGCATTGCGCCGGTTCCTCGCCGAGCGGCAACAACGCCCGAGCGTGCCCGGCTGTCAACTCGCCTCGACGCACCCGCTCAATCACCGCCTCAGGCAACTCAAGCAATCGAAGCAAGTTGGCCACCGTCGAACGATCAATGCTCAACCGACCAGCCAACTCGTCCTGCGTGCATCCATGCTCGTCCAAGTACCGCTTGAACGATAACGCCTTCTCAATGGCATTCAGGTCCTTGCGCTGAAGGTTCTCGACAATCGCTAACTCCGCAACCAGCCGGTCGTCCGCCTCGCGGATTCGAGCCGGTACGGTCGACCAACCCGCGTGGATCGCCGCCCTCAACCGCCGCTCTCCCGAGATCAACTGATACCGGTCCCCCTCCCGCCGAACCAGTATCGGCTGTAACATCTCGTGCGCCTTGAGACTCTCGGCCAACGCGCGAATCTCACTGTCACCAAAATCACGGCGCGGCTGAAATGGATTGTCGTCAATCTGATACACATTCAGTTGTAGCAGAGAGTCGGACGGTGAGCTGGAATCGGTGGCCGACGGAGCGTCGGTACCCGATTGGAGTGCCTGGTCAACGGCCTCGGCGGCCGGTGCACCTGGCTCGGCCGCAGAATCGGGGGGCGTACCCAACAGCGCGGCCAGCCCACGGCCCAGACGTCGGTCTTTATTCACGATCAAGAACCTCCATACATAATTCGATATAAGCGCGAGCGCCGCGCGCGCGCGGTGCGTATTCCAAAACCGATCGACCGTGACTCGGCGCCTCGGCCACCAACACATCACGCGGGATCACGGTATCAAAAACAATGTCCCCGAAGAACTCCCTCACTTCCTCGTCCACCTCGCTGGTCAACTCCAGCGATTCGTCGTACATCGTCAAGACGATGCCGCCGAATTGAAGGCGGCCGGGACGACTCTGCATCACGTCGCGGATGACCTGGATCATTTGAGTAAGACCCTCCATCGCGAAATACTCGCATTGGATCGGCATCAACACATCGGTCGACGCTGCCAAGGCCGCTCGCGTCAGATGCCCCAGCGACGGCGGGCAGTCGATAAAGACGTAATCGAAGGCTGCCAAGCCGTGGGATAGCTGCTGCTCAAACAACGCCGCCTCGTCCGGATCCCCGGCCAGCTGCGAAACGTCCTGAAAGCTGCGACTTCCAGGCAAGACCTGAAGATTCGGTAACTCCGTGGCACAGAGACTCTCCCGCAGCGACCGCCTTTGCACGAGCGGATGACGGTCCGAAGGCGACTGACCCAAGCCGGATGTCGCATTGCACTGCGGGTCCAAATCGACCAGCAGTGTTCGACAATCGGCCTTGGCCAGTCCGACCGCCAGGTTGATGGCCGTCGTGGTTTTGCCCACGCCCCCTTTCTGATTTGCCACGCACAGCACTCGTGCCACCGGGGTCCCTCCCTGCCGGCCATCGTCCTCAAGCAAACCCATAGTCGCTGGAAAACATCGTCGTTGGAAAACATCGTCGTCGGAAGGCAATGGGCAGACGCCCGCCGCCTTCACAAGCTCACGGATTCTAACCGCGGAACGCGATTGCGGGAAATGGCAATTCCATTCGAAAGGGGTCAGGGGGTGCAGGAACGGGCTCGCGTAGCGGTTGGGCTGAGCAAGGT
>CAYNDU010000731.1:0-2095 GCA_964395615.1 uncultured Pirellulaceae bacterium
ATAACAATACGGCGGCGGAACACTCCACGCGTGCCACGCCGCACAACGGGCCGTTTAAGAACGGGGCCGTTCTTTCACGGGGCCGTTCAACAACGGGGCCGATCAATCTCGTGCCGAGACGCATCGTCACTCGGTTTGACCGATGGTCTCACGCATTCCCGTCAACTCGGCGCCGGTCATTTGGCTTTCTTCGGCTTCTTCCGACCCTTGGCCTTGATCACTTCAAAACCCTTGGAAAACGGCTCGTCGCTAAAGACGGTGGCGATCTGGTCCTTCGATTTCAAGACCTGCTGCTTGCAGCCCTCGCAACCGAAACAGACCTTGGTGCCCGCAATTTCAATGGTGGTTGCCGGGTCGGGCTTCTTGTCGCAGTAAATGCACTTGACCAGTTTTGCCTGCTTGGTGGCGTAGAGCTGAAAATTCGCCTTGGCCGAAAACTTCTTCTGATCTTTCTTGAATTGGGCCGCACATTTGGGGCAGCAGAAATAGACCTTGGCGCCTTGATAGGCAACCGAGCATTTGGTCGCCGGTTTCCCCGATACGGGGCACTTGATCCCCTCGAGCGCCGGGCCTTTCTTCGCCGGCTTCTCGGCAGTTGCCATCGACGCCGAAATCGCTAATACGCACAGTCCCGCAAGGGTCCAAACAGCGTGTGCCTTCATCGCTTCAATCCTCGTCAGTTAGTGAATCAGACGAACCTTGGTGTCGTGAGGAGCCGGTATCGAAACGCCCGGCACCCGAACCACGCGTTCCGCTTCGCTCGTGTGTCGGGCCGCTGCGTCACGGTGGCCGCTCGCCGAGTTCCATGACAACCGGCCGGCCTTCTGGCCGGCGGATCCTATTGTACTACCGGGTCAGGCGGCTTTCAGCCCCCCAAGGCACTCGACGAAGAAGGGCTCAACCCAGTGGCTTTCCGACCCCAAAATGGGTCGCCGGCCAGCACAAGTACTTGGGTTTTCGGACGATTTGCGAGTAGAATAGTCAGGAGAATCGCGTCCGTCCGTATGCGTGGCCCGCTGGCAGGAGCAGTATCGTGGATGACTTCATCCCCCCACTACCCGGTCTGACCGATCACCAGAGAGAACGGCTCACCGAGTTCGTCCGACATGGACAGATGTTGGCACCGGAAAGCCTGCTGCTGGCCGCGAACGCGCATCTCGACGATCTGCAGATGGTCCACGGCGATCGGTCCCCCGATGACGCACATTTGGCCGGCGCTATCTATCAGGTGCTTGGTCGAGTGGTCTCGGAATGGGACCGGTTCTCGCCCTCCGAACAGTCCTGGCTGCGCGGGGTTATGCAGTATTTTTCGCGTTCCGATGACGCCGTCCCGGACGACCAACCGGGTGGCCTGGACGACGATGTCATGGTTCTCAACGCCTGCCTGCGATTTGTGGGCCGGGCTGCCTGGCAACTTGACGACGATCACCCCGACTCTCACCGGTCGTGAGTGCGCGAACGGACCCGTTTCCTGACGGCCATCCCGCCCCCCAAAAATGTCTCTTTTTTCGCCGCGCTGACCAGGGCGTGGCCTATACTTGTCTGCTCGTCGCCCGGCGACCCGCCTCGGGTGGGTCTTGATGGCCGTCGCTCGAGCATGTGGACAATGGTCGTGGCTGGGAGCCGAGCGTCCCTGTTGGTGCTTGGCGACGAATGACAAGGAAAACGAGAGATGAAGAAGATTCGCTTGATCGCGTGTGTGGCAGTTCTCTTGATGACGGCGGCAACGACCGTTCCGGCGCAGGAACCGGGTTGGATGGGCCAGATCGTGGTATTTGGACGGCAACGTGAAGTCATCGAGTCGACGCCGATCTTACTTCGACCGTATCGACCCTTCCATTTCTATGGAAACACGGTCCGACGTCTCCACTATCGCGGTCGCACGGCGCCGTCGCTCACCGATGTAACACGGGGCGGTGCGGCCATCGTACGTGGAAGGTAGCCGGGCCCCGTCGCTCAATGCCATCCTGCTTTGTCGAACAACGGCCGTTCGATACACGACCGAAGAGCGCGAAGATCCTATCGATTGATCGTCGTGGTCGTCAGTAACCACCATCCGTCTCATTGGCTTCCGGCTCTTCTCATCGTTCATGGT
>CAYNDU010000732.1:0-2078 GCA_964395615.1 uncultured Pirellulaceae bacterium
CAGAGATCAGTACATTGCCCCCCCGAACTTGGGCTTCGTGCTTCTGAGTCCCCTGATCCGGGGGTCCCTTGCTCCCGCCGCAGCATCCACTACGTTTTGCTATCTTACTCCAATTCTGCGTTTAGGGAAGGTCTTCGTTGCTGTGAAGCTCGCAACACTCTCGGGGCCCCAGGCTGCCGGTCAGTATTTCGTCCGTTTTACCCCGATTGGGTTCGAATTTCGAACTGTCGGCTGCCGCCTTTGCCGATCGCTCTCGGCGTGGCATGATGAATGCCGTCCTAATTGTCTCGGCACAAATGCGCCCCGACATCAGTGTCTCTGTCGAATGGCCTGAGGTGTCGAGCTATCGGAGTCCGATCGCCATGGGCCAATCTGTACACCAAGCGTACGAGGATGCCAGGAACGCGTCCCTGGCCGTTTCGACTTCTCGCCGGGCTCGCTGGCAAGGATACGTCTTGCCACTGATCGTCTATCTGGCCTCCGGTTATCTGGAACCGACGGCGAGCGATCCAAGTGGCAATGTGCCCGAATCGCTCAAAACTTTGGATCGTTCGATCGGCCCGACGGCGAATGGGTCCATACGTGAGAAAGAAACGGGAGCAGACGACGCGGAGTCGGACGAAGCGTGGCCCCTGAGTTATCCCGTAGCCTATGCCGTGCGCGTTGCATTGACGTTCGCGGCGTTGATCGTGTTTTGGCCGTTTTGCGGTCAATTGCCTCGTCGGGCACATGCGGCATGGGCCGTTGTGACGGGCGCGGCCGGCGCCATGATGTGGATTCTGATCTGCCGAGCGGGCTGGGCTCAAGCGTTGTTGGACGCTATCGGCGCCGGCGGTTGGCTTTCGCTTGGGCAACGGGCCGGTTTCGATCCGTGGACCGCGTTGGCTGGATCGCCTTGGGAGCAGGCTGGATTTCTATTGGTGCGCTTTACCGGCCTGGTGGTCGTCGTACCGCTTGCCGAGGAGTTTTTCCTTCGCGGGTTTTTGATGAGGTATATTCGGCAGGCCGAGTGGTGGGAGATTCCTTTTGGAGACATCACGTGGAGTTCGGCAGCCCTCGCGACTCTCTATGGCGTGCTGTCGCACCCGGCCGAGCCACTTGCCGCGGCCGCGTGGTTTACGCTCGTCACTTTTCTATACAGCAAGACCGGCAACCTCTGGACGTGCGTCTTGGCCCACAGCGTCACGAATCTGGGGCTCGGTATCTACGTCCTCGTGTGGCACGACTGGCGCCTCTGGTAGCGGCCGTCGACAACCCGAAGCGTGCCTCGGAACGTCGTTTGGTCCATGCGACCAGGCCGATGGCAATCCGATGGCAATCGACGGTTGCCGACTGCCGGTCCGAGCGGTCGTGCCAGGTCGAGTGGCACCGTCCGCGAAGATCACTTCTCGGCGACCCTGGCCGCCGACTGCCGAAAGGCCCGATGGCGTTTAAAGAGCTCGAGTCGCGCTCGGAGTGGTTCGACGTTTTCGGGGGGAGCCTTCGCGATTGCCTGACCTTCCGTCTGGGAGGCTTCGTCAAATTGGCCGTCACTGGCCAGGGAAGCGGCCAGCGTATCGAGCAGAATATAGTCTTCCTGGCCGGCAAGCTCCAGCGCCTTTCGAGCGGCGCGGACGGCGAGCGACGTATCTCGGTATTGGGGCTCGGGACACGTAGCCATCAACCATGCGGCGCTCTGGTAAGCGTCGGCGTGTTGACTGTCCAGGCTGATGGCCTTTCGAAAGTCGTTCGCGGCAACTCCCCAGTTGCCCAGGGCACGCTGAGCATTCCCGCGATTGACGTACGATCGAGCTTGCTCGGGGGCCAGTTCGACGGCCCGTCGGTAATCGCTTAGCGCTGCCTGGAATTGTCGCAGTTGGAAGTACGCATGGCCGCGGCTGGTCAGAAATCCGGCGTCCTCGGGACGCAATTCGATGGCTCGCTCGTAGTCCTCAATGGCGGCTCGAAACTTGCCCATCTCGTATCGGATTTCCCCTCGATTAAACCAGGCGTCGGCATATTCGGGGCGCAATTCGATCGTTCGCGAAAAATCGCTCAGCGATTCAGCAAACTTACCGGCCAGCGCCAAGCAAATGCCC
>CAYNDU010000733.1:0-2047 GCA_964395615.1 uncultured Pirellulaceae bacterium
CTGGGCGTCGGTTATCAATCCCAAAACGACAACACATGCTCGATGTTGTGGCCGGGTGTCCGGGGCTGGACCGAAAGGAAGCCCCGGAGTCTTGGATCCGGGGTTTCGCTCCTCACGTCGCTCCAACCCCGGCCACCCGAACACTGGGGTTTCGCTCCTCACGTCGCTCCAACCCCGGCCACGCGGACACCGGGGGTTTCGCTCCTCATGTCGCTCCAACCCCAGCCACCCGGACACCGGGGGTTTCCCTCCTCATGTCGCTCCAACCCCGGCCACCCGGACACTCTAACCCCAGCCACTTCGCGACTTGTAGGAATCCGTCATGGTGCCAGCAGACGCGGCGTCTCAAGATCCTCGGTCATACGCCTGGGCAGGACGCGTACATGCCCTTTTTTGTCGCAGAAATACAGGTTCGACTGCGACGGTTTCCGCCCATGCCCGTCGGCCCAGAGACCGTAGAAGTCGGGATGTGCGTTGACGGGACGCCGCACGTAGGTGTGATTCCGCTCGCTGCCCGACGTAAGCTGCTTGACTTTTTGCCACGTCGCACCGCGATCCGAGCTTTCCCACATGGCGATCTCGCCACCCGGATTGTACGGCTGAGGCCCGGTATTCGTCGGAGCGATGATGCGCCACGTGCCGTCCGGCTCCAGATACAACGAACCCATGTCGTAATTATTGTCCGACGTCATCGCCGGACGAATCTGCCACTGCGTGCCGGTCCATTGCGCCGTCGTCCAGGTGCGAGGATCGTTCTTCGGTCCCGACTGGTAGCCGCGACTGGTAATGTAAAGAATGACCGGCTGATTCTGGTCGTCATACCGGATGTCTTTCAGGTAGACATTCAAGCCCTCAGCCGCGTAATCATGGACCAGTGCCGGACTAGCCACTTCAGTAATGGGCAATCGGATCGCCTGGCCGTCGACGGATTGCCAAGTCTGGCCACCGTCGTGTGTTTCGATGTAATACAGATCCGTCCGCCAGTTCAGTCCCTTGCCGGCGGGATGCATGTTGAACGCCGAACCGGCTTTCTGATCGTTAGCGACGCTGATCTGATAATGTCCCTCGTCAATCGCCGCCAGCCGCGTCCAGTCGGACCAGTGGGTGCCGTCGCGGCTGGTGACGAAGAAAAGAGTGCGCTTCGCGGGCGCTCCGTAGCGCGTCAGGAAACAGACGAAACCTCGCGAAGCGCAGTGCCACGCCTGCATGTACGAGAAATTCGTGATCGGCACCGTTCGGGAGCCAACGTTCTGGACGGCGCGGACGAGTTCAAATGCGCCGATATCATACGGACGCTTGCTACGGTGAATGTACGATGGACGGCTCGTCCCGTGCGACGTCGAAAAGATCCAGATCGTGCCGCTGCTGTCGACCGAAATGACCGGATTGTCGTGCGCGTCGGTCGTGTGCTTGTCGAGCAGGATCGTGGGGCGAGGCACCTTGCCCGTGGCGTGGTCGTAGTACGACACCATGTGCAGCAGATGCGTGTGGCTGTCGATCGTCGTGCCGCCGAAACAAAAAAACGTCTTATCGACCGCCGCGCAATAGACCGCGAAGGGCTTGTGCTTCGCGCAGTACGTGCCCAACCCACCACTGTACTTGTAGACGTATTCATCGTGCGACGGCTGATTCATGTACCAGACGCCTCGATACCCATCGGCTTTCTGATTCAGAGTGATCGTTTGATCGGATTGTGTTTCACCGCCATGGACCGGCGCGAGAAGAATCAGGGTCAACAGGACCATCGCACGCATCATGATCAAACAGTGTTTCATGGAAGCACACCTCTCCTGTTTTTCTGTCTCGTTTGTCTGGGTCACCGGCAAACGATCATAGCGATCCAACTGCCGGATGTCAGTCAGACGGGAGGTTGGGCTTTCGGAGTGATTTGGACGATTTCGCGAAAAAACTCACAAATACTCTTGACGGGGGCGGCGAATACCGTATCGTGGTACGCAAATGCGATATTTCACAGCCTCTAGGGAGAGACGGAATGGCGAGCTTGGTGCGAATCTCGGAAGCGGCTTCTCTGGCCTTGCACACGATG
>CAYNDU010000734.1:0-2044 GCA_964395615.1 uncultured Pirellulaceae bacterium
GGACAGGTGACGCTGGCCGTTGTCGATTCCGACGGCAAGGTTCAGCCCGTGCCGGGCTGGATGCGTCAGGGAAGAGAGACCGATTGACCGGCTTTCGCTGCCAGGACTCCGCATTGCTCTTGTCGGCGAGTACGTATTTCGACAAAAATGGTTCCTGGACGGAGCCTGTAGCGAGAGAAGCGACGTGGCTGAAGTGAATGGTCAAATCGCGTTGACAATCGGTGTGCTGCTCGCCGCTGCGCTGTTGGCTGGCCTTGTCGCCGAACGATTGCACCTGCCTAAGGTCACTGCTTATCTGTTGGTCGGCCTGCTGCTCGGGCCCCACACGGTCGAATCGCTGCCTGACGAGGTGTTCCGGGTGATCCCTCAGCGTCTGTTGGCGCTCACGACGATTCCGGCCGATCACGTCGACCTCCTTAGCCCTTTCGTTAAATTCGCCATCGCACTGGTGCTGTTCAATATGGGTTGCGGCATGGCCTTCAAGCAGCTGCTGCCTCATATCCGGTCGATCGTGCGCCTGTCGTGCGGTGAACTGCTCCTGACCTTCGTTCTCGTTTCTGTCGGCCTGGTTTGTCTGCGCGAGTCTTGGTCCGTTGCTCTCCTGTTCGGCTCGCTGGCACTGGCCACGGCACCGGCAACAACGGTCCTCGTGTTGAAGGAAAACCGATCCGAAGGGCCGGTGACCCGGTATGCCAATGCGCTCGTTGTTCTGAACAATATCGCGGCGATCGTCGTTTTCGAACTGCTCTTCATGCTGGTGATCATGACACGAGGCGACGTCAAGGTGTCGCTGACCTCCAGTTTTCTCCATTTTCTGTTGGACCTGGCCGGCGCGACCGGATTGGGAGTATTGGCCGGCCTGGTCGTCGCCGTGGGATGCGGTTTTCTCTCGCGTAGTCGGTGGTTGGTACTCGTCGTGGCCGTATCGACCGCAATGTTGGGAGTCTGCGAACAATATGGACTTCCATACTTGCTGACGTTTCTGATCATGGGAATGACCTTGGCCAATTCTTCGGACCGAGCCAAAGATGTCGTCGCTCAACTCGATCAACTCACCGGTTTGATGTGTGTTGTCTTCTTTGTCGTCCACGGTACCGAATTGAATGTCCGTGCTCTGGTGGCGGCGGGAGTGATCGGAGTTGGCTATACCGTGCTGCGGATTCTAGGGAAATACTTCGGCATTTACCTGGCCGCCAGTTATCACGAAGGCGAATGTGTCAAGAAGTGGCTGGGCGCTACCTTGATGGCGCAAGCTGGAGCGGCGATCGCACTGGCAGAAATTGCTGCCGCTCGGTATCCGGCCATCGGTGCTCATCTGCAGCATGTCATCCTGGGAACCGTCGTGATCTTCGAGATTGGTGGACCAATATTTATCCGTCAGGCCGTAATCCAGGCGGGTGAAGTTCCGCTTGATTCGGCAATCCACCACACCGAGGCATCGCTTCTGGGCGAGTTGAAAACGATCGTTACTCGGCTTTTGAGTTCGTTGGGCCGAATGCCGGCCCACCCAATCGATCTGGCATCCCTGACTGTTGGGGATTGCATGCATCGGTATGTCCAAGGAATTCCAAGTTCCGCGACGTTCCAAAGTGTGGTCGCATTCATCGAACAGAGTCATGACAACGCGCTGCCCGTGGTCGACGATGACGGAGTCGTTGTCGGCGTGATCAGCTACCGTGAATTGGCGGACGAGCATTTCGATCCGGGATTGGGCGCCCTGGTTCGTGCCGAAGATCTGGCCCTGACCTCCTTTCCGCGACTGTGCGAGCATGATCCGGCGAAACAGGCGTGGCATGAGTTTCAGCAGACACCATTCGATTGCCTCCCGGTCGTGACCGACCAACGGCCCCACCGTCTGGTCGGGATCTTGCGCCGGCGCGATTTGAATCGGTCAAGTCGTTGACCAGGACCCGCGATCGTCGGCGAGCGAGCCGGAAAAGTTTCCGTAGTCGGTCGTCGTCGCACAAAGGGGCGACATAAATGTCGCAGAGAGCGGCGACATAAATAGGGAGAATTTCGTCGGGGCTCGCTCGCGACATGCTGG
>CAYNDU010000735.1:0-2042 GCA_964395615.1 uncultured Pirellulaceae bacterium
ACACCCAGGGAATCCCAATCGCCCGAACGTCAAGATCGAGCTGAATACGTCCACCCAAAAAAAGTCCGTTCCTGCACCCCGTTGGACTCGCTGGGGGCGACCGGTCTCAAGCGGAAATTTCGGCCAGGATTTCCCGGAGCGCCTCGGCTGCGATGTCCGGCGACAGGGACGGTAGTTCGGTCCCCACCTGGTCGTGCTTCTCGTTATCGACCTGGTGAGGTGTGAGCGGCACGTGGATGAATGTCGCTTGAGTCGCCAGATTCCGTTGTTCGGCCAGGTGGTGTGTCAGGTAGAGCGTGGCGTTACAGAGATACGTGCCGGCATGATACGAAACACGAGCCGGAATCCCCTTTTGACGCAAACGTCGTGACCAGCGTTGCAGCGGCAGTTTGGTTCGGTAGGCGAGCGGGCCGTCGGGGACAATTGCCTGAGCCTCGCCGTCATCGTTCGAGGCTCCCGCGATGTTCAATCCGATCGCCTCCAAGTGGATGCTTGACGAACCGGGTGCCTGGCCCAGGTGGAGCACATAATCGTGACATTCGGCGACGTCGGATTCCAATCGTTGGCGGACGACTGCGAAATCGACCGGATAGAGACGCGTGGTGATGTCGGCATGGGCGGGAAGGTCGCGCGTCAAAGCCACCATCGCCAGCCAGCTGGAGTTATCGAGCCAGTCGCCGTACGGTCCAAAAGCGGTGATCAGGACTCGGGCCATCATCGAATCCTTCTCAGGTGCTTGAGACGCGCGGGCGGCGCGGCGCAGGACAACAATCCGCCGGGCATTCATCGGGGGCCGCGGGCAACCGTCCCACGACGGGGCGATCCGTCCGGCCATCGCACCGCTCGGCCACCAGTTGGCCGAGCATCTGCACGAACAGACGGTGATTACCGGGAGTTTGAGCCAGCGAAAAATTCAGGCCTGCGTTCGCGGCCGCCTCTTTCGCCTCAACCCCCAGATCAAATAGCACCTCCATGTGGTCCGAAACAAAACCGATTGGGATGACGACGATGTCTTTGACGGTCGTTCCGCCGCGCGCCAGATCGTCAACTGCGTCGACAATGGAAGGCTCGAGCCATGGTTGATGAGCTGGACCGCTACGGCTTTGGTAGACGAGTTGCCAGCGATCGGCCGTTACGCCTAACCGCTCAGCGACCAATTCCGATGCGGCCATTAATTGATCGACGTAGTCGCTCGCCTCGGCCATGGCGATCGGGATGCTATGGGCCGAGAAGAGCACCCGCGTCGCGTCGCGTCGTTCGGCAGGAACTACGTCGAGGGCCGCTGTCGCCTGAACGACCCAAGCATCGATGAACCCGGGATGATTGAAATACGAACGCACCTTCGATAGTCGCGGCGCTTTGGGCCCCACCTTTCGAGCTGCCGCCTGCCAGGCGTCCACATACTGGCGGCAACTTGAATAGGATCCAAAGGCGGAAGTGACCAGCACGAGCGCGTTGCGAACGCCGTCGGTTGCCATTTGGCGAATGGTGTCCTCGAGAAACGGATGCCAGTGACGATTGCCCCAGTAAACGGGCAGCGGCAAATCACTTTGAGCCAGCGACTGTTCCAGGTTCTCCCGAAGCCGGCGGTTTTGCTCGTTAATCGGGCTGGCGCCTCCGAACAAATCGTAATGCTCGGCGACTTCGCGCTTACGAGCCTCGGGAACGTTCCTGCCGGCCAGAACGTGTTCCAGATAGGGCATCACGTCCTGCCTCCGTTCCGGCCCTCCAAATGAGACCAGGAGCACGGCATCATAGACGACGGACGAAGGCATGGGAGTTTCTCTCGATGAGTACGGGTGAAGGTGCCGAACGGCAGCCGTGCCGTGGACTCGAATCAACGGCCGCGGGTCGTCGCCAACGGCAACCGGCCACGCTGAAACGGGGCTGCGAACCGTCCTCTCTCGGCTGATCCGTTGACGGCGCGTCGACCGCAACCTAACGGCCCTTGGCCGGCACGGAACGGGCCAGCCGACATCCGATGCGACGGGCACACGATCTCGCACCAGCCGAAAACAAACGCCGCTCACCGCCCTGCGCCT
>CAYNDU010000736.1:0-2040 GCA_964395615.1 uncultured Pirellulaceae bacterium
TTTTATCTGAAGCGACGTTGTTAGCCCTCTTGATTCCGGCGACGGCTGTGGGTTCGGATTGGATCTTGCGAAGGGGCGACGTCGAGATCCCGCTGAATCAAAGGGCGGCTATGTACGTGCGGAGCGCGCCGAAGATCGGCTGGAACTCGAAGATGGACCGCATGCCGAGGGACCACGTATATGACGCCGAGCAGATTGCGTTTCTGGCCAAGAACGTTCGCATGCTCAGAAAGATCACGCCCGAGTTTCGCGACACAGTCAAACGATTGAATCCTCACCTGGTGGCGACGGTCTACATGGGCAGCACCTACATGAAAGCGCATGGTGAGCAGTGGCCGCCCGCCGAGGTTGAACAGAAACTGAAGTGGTATCTGGCGATGACGCCGACCGCTGAACTCGCCCACGCGATCGACGCTGAGACACGCACCTTGACGCTCGCTCCATTTCGTCGACACACCAACGCCAAGACCGCCAAGCAACGCAACGCCGATGAAATCGCCCTTCACCCGAGCCTCTTCGCCAGTACCACCGAGGCGGAGCATACCTTGGACTGGGATCGGTACGTTTTCTGGATCCGCGTCGACGATGAGCTCATGCGGGTCGAGTCGTGGGATGCGGAGAGATGGCGGATCACCGTTCGACGCGGCTACGAGGGAACCGTGGCGACGGAGCATGCCAAAGCGTCCGTGGTCACGACGCCGATGATGTGCGGCAAAGGACTCAAGGGCAAGCCCGGCCAGAAACCGCAAGGTGGCCAGTTCAAAGGCTTCATCTATGTTATGGACAAACGGCCCGATTGCGAACCGATCTTCGCAGTCAAGGCCCAACACATCGTCGAGATCATGCGGGAAGGTTTCGATGGCGTCGAGATGGATGTGATGACGGCGTCAGTCCCCATGTTCAACATGGTCGACGCGCTCGGCCGAAAGGCCGCGCCATGGGACTTCGCCAAGAAGCGGGAATACTCAGTCTACGATTGGGTAACCGGTCACGAACGGCAAATCAATTACATGCAGAACTATGTGAAGGCTCAGCTTGGCCGCTGGCCCTACATTGGCGCCAACGGCGTGAGTCTTGACTCGTTCGAGGAAGGCAAAGGAACCGGGGGATACTGCAAACGCTTACTGATTCCAACCGCGATCAAACCGCGTCCCATGGATCAATACAACACCGAGAAGGGGCTGGCCGCGGTGGGCGAGCAATGGCCGGCCATGTTCAAAACGCTGCAAACCTGTTTTCAACAGAAGCTCAGCGTGAACTTCCAGTCCAAGCTGCAGTTGGTCGCCGACGAGAACGAGTTTCGCCGCCGCCGGGACTACACGTTGGCAAATTTCTATCTTGCATTCGAGCCGGATAAGGAAGGATACCTTCACGGAGGCCCATCGGTGGAGTTCAAATTCTTCAACGCTTATTGGGAATTCGGCGTTGGCGGAACATATCGTTCCGAGCGCAACGGGCTGACGTACAAACTTGGCCTTCCCTACCCCCTATTCCTGCCGTTGGGCAAGCCCCTCGACACCGCCGAACCGGGCAACCTGGACGCCTATCGTCACAAGGACACGAAAGTCTTCACGCGACCGTACGAGAATGGTCTTGTGTTGGTGAATCCCACCGGTCGCGGCTTCACTCAGAACGCCAACGAAGCTTCAGTCGACATTGAGCTTGAAGATATGCTGACCGCGGAGTCCGGTCTGAACATCGGCGTAACCTACACGGTGAAACTGGATCGAGAATACCTCGATCCCGAGTCCGGCCAATACATTACTGAAGTACGCATGCCACCTTGCTCGGGCCGCATGCTACTGTTGAGCCCCAGTATTAACGAATGACGAGTTCGCCACGAAATCCGTTCTCCAATAAGGAAGACTACATTGCAGAACTCTGCTCGCTTCATCCTCATGCCGACGACATGCGGCGGATGATCAGTTTTCAGCCGAATGAGAAGTTCCCGGATGGGTGGAGTGAATTGCTTGGAATGCGGAAGCCCGACAAGATTCGCTGGATCGGCATTTGGTTCAGTTTCAATGGCTGCAAAACGGG
>CAYNDU010000737.1:0-2028 GCA_964395615.1 uncultured Pirellulaceae bacterium
GAGCCAAGACTCAGTATACGCGCTGTGCGGGACGGCCGTGCACGCAGTATCGCAGATAGAGACGCAACAGAGCTTCTGTAACATCGCGATTCTCTGAATCGACGGCCCGCTGCGGAAAAACGGGCTCCTTGATGCAATACATGTGGAACTCCGGCGGTCGACCCCGAACGGCCATCATTTCGTTCGGGAACACCATTGAGCCCTTCCGGTGGTCGACGGCCAGCAACTCGGCGCAATCAAAGTACGTGACCTCTTCGAGCGGGGTCAGCGATTGCAGGACGAATTTGCCGTCACGTGGCTCAAGGGATGGTAGAGGGATCGTCTCGGTCGGATCCGGTTTCGCGTACATTCCATTGCCGACATAAAAACCAAGTCCTCCAACGCCGCCAAAATCCGAGACGAACTCGAATCGATGGCCGGTCCACGCGAACAGGTAGGGGCATGACGACGTCTTGCGGGATACTTCTTCCAGACGCAGGACCCCCTGATTGGCCGCTACCTCCAACTCGCTCTGCAGAATCGCGTCGGGCCAGATCACTCGGAGCCAGTCGACTTGACGGTAGGGACCGATTCCGGCGTGGAGCCGCAACGGCTGAGCGGTAAAGGGCCCCGATCCGCCGCCAATCACGTATTGCTGAAACAGCGCCCCCGTCCTAACCTCGACCCGCGCTCCGATGGCCGAGTTGTTGGACCGAGCCTTGGGGTCTTGTGGCCGTTTTCCCACCAGATCGGCCTCCACCCAGTTACCGCCGGACGTGATGTTCCGTATCAGTCGCACGTTCCCTCCACACGACGCCAGAACGATGTCACAGCGACCGTCGCCCGTGAAGTCCGCCACCAGGCAGGTGGCTCGATCGGGCGTCGTGATCGTCGTCAACAAGTTCCCGCGATCCAACTCGCTGACTGGAAGGAGTCGGATTTTCGGCCACAGGTTGACCAGGACTTCCGGCCCGCGAAGACCGCCGCTTCTTCTCCGGTCGCCCAATACGATATCCAGATCTCCGTCATTGTCCATGTCGACAAAGTGACCTCCCGAGGCGTGGATTCGCTGAAGACCCGTGTTCCAATCACCATCGGCGGAGAACTTCCCGTGCCCGTCGTTCATGAAAAGCCGTAAACCAGATTTCGAGAAGACCAATACATCCCGGTCACCATCTTTGTCCAGATCGCCCGACACGGCACTCGAAGCACCGTCAGGGTCGAGGCCGTGATCAACGCCGTTCGCTCGACGAAAGGCCCCAACTCGATCGTTCCACCAGATGTGAGGCGCGGCGGTGGAGTGAAAAAGGATCAGATCCGAATCCCGGTCACCATCCAGATCGTCGAGAACCACGGAAGAGATTGGGTCGGCCGCGGCAGAAAGGCCCAGCTTTTCACCTTGGTCCGTAAAGCTCCCGTCGGCCGCGTTGATCCACATACGTGTGACGCCGGCTCGGTAGGCAGGCGATGAAGGAACCTCTTCGCTTTGGAGCCCGCTTGAGAACATGTCGAGGTCGCCGTCGCTGTCGATGTCGAAGAGGCCGGTGACGTTCGTCAGGGGGGCCTGGTCGACGCCGGCCGGCTCAATCGGCCGTTCGGACAGCTTTCCGTTACCGTCGTTGATCAACAGCCGAGCGTGACGTGCGCACCCCAGCCAGAGATCCACATCTCCGTCGTTGTCGACGTCCCCGACCGACGGCGAGACGGCCTGGCGGGCGATGATCGGGCCCTTCTGAAACCGGCCGTCGCCCTCATTCCAAAACAGCCTGGCCGCACCATCCTCGTCCAAGCCTCCGACGGCCAGATCGAGATCGCCGTCCTCATCCCAATCGGCAGCGGCCAGCAGCGGCATGCCGACCTGACCTCCCTGCCATTTCCAGGGAGCGGCGACCTTGGCAAGGACCGAAGGATCGGGCTCAAACAGCAATCGCGGATTGGGCCGCGGCTCGGGACGTGGCAGCGGGAGACCATCGGTGACGATTGGCGAGTGATGATTACGCTCCAAGTCGTATTCTGACACACACGCATAGCTGGTCCACGACCGGGCTT
>CAYNDU010000738.1:0-2023 GCA_964395615.1 uncultured Pirellulaceae bacterium
GCGAAGCACCCTACGGGCCGTTCCGGCAATTGACTCCTGACCCCTTTACCCTCAAGCGGGAGGATAGTCGATGCTAATCTTCGATGCTCATCTTGACCTGTCAATGAACGCGTTGGAGTGGAATCGGGATTTGACAAAACCCTTGGCCGATGTACGCGGTCGCGAACGAGGTCAATCCGATCGGCCGGACCGAGGCCAAGGCGTCGTCACCTTCGACGAGATGCGGCGCGGGCAGATCGGCCTTTGCGTCGCAACGCTGATCGGACGCTACGTGCCGGCCGGCCGCGAAATGCCCGGATGGCACAGCCCGGAAATCGCGTGGGCCATGACCCAGGGCCAACTGGCATGGTATCGGGCGATGGAGGAGCAGGGCCAGATGTCACCGATTCGCAACCGGTTGGATCTGGATGCGGCCGTTGAGGACTGGCAGTCTGCCGACGATGGGAAGATTGCGGGCGTCACCGACCGTCCGATCGGCTACCTGTTGTCGCTCGAGGGCGCCGACTCGATTTTGACACCGGGACATTTAGCGGCCGCGTACGACGCAGGTCTTCGAGCGCTCGGCCCGGCCCACTACGGACCTGGCCGCTACGCTCCCGGCACCGGTGCCGAAGGACCGTTGGAGCCGGCCGGCCGCCAGTTACTCGCCGAGATGGACCGGCTCGGAATGATCCTGGACGTGACCCATTTAACAGACCAGGCCTTTTGGGAATCGCTCGACCTGTTTTCGGGTCCCGTCTGGGCGAGCCACAACAACTGCCGCAGCCTGGTTCCCCACCAACGTCAACTAGACGATCGAATGCTGAGAGCCCTGATTGCGCGCGACGCGGTCGTCGGAACCGTCTTCGACGCCTGGATGTTGTCTCCAGGCTGGATCCGAGGGACAACGACCCCCATGCAATCGGGACTAAAAATGGAAGCGGCCGTCGAGCACGTTGATCACATTTGCCAGTTGGCGGGTAATGCACGACATTGCGGTATCGGGTCGGATCTGGACGGCGGATACGGTCGCGAACAATGCCCCCTCGACCTGGAGTCCATTGCCGACCTGCAACGATTGACGGGAATGCTGACAGACCGTGGCTACAGCATCGAGGATGTAGCGTGTATTATGCATGGCAATTGGATTCGAGTGCTCAGACAATTGTGGAGTGAATGAGCGATGAAACTGGCCAAGTTCCGACATCCGAACGGCTCGGTAGGCATCGGATCGATTGAGGGTGTCACGGTGACCCCTATGAATCTGAGCGGCGGGCAATTTAGTGCCTTGTCCGACATTCTGGAATCGGACAATCCGCTGGAGGCTGCCGAGTTCCTGGCGGACACGTCGAGCCAATTGAATTTGGGTCAAGTGACGCTGTTACCGCCGATTGACGAGCAAGAAGTATGGGCCGCCGGCGTGACGTATCAGCGTAGCCAAGCGGCTCGGAAAGAGGAGTCGACGACTTCGGCTTCCTGTTACGATCGAGTCTATGAGGCGTCGCGCCCGGAGTTGTTCTTCAAGGCCACGCCGCACCGGGTGGTCGGACCGGGTGAGCACGTCAGGATTCGACGTGATTCGAAGTGGACGGTCCCCGAGCCCGAGTTGACTTTGGTCCTGAACTCCCATTTGCAACTCGTTGGGTTCACGGTCGGCAACGACATGAGTGCCCGGGACATCGAGGGCGACAATCCCTTGTACCTGCCACAAGCGAAAATCTACGACGCGTCCTGCAGCCTGGGGCCGTGCATCACGCTCCCCGGAGCGATGCCACCGGAAGAGGACGTTTCGATTACCATGAAGATTTTCCGAGACGATCGGGTTGTTTTTGAGGGAAACGCCGGTGTCGACCAGATGGCTCGAAGCCTCGATACGTTGATTTCGTGGCTGGGCAGAGAGAATTCGTTTCCCAGTGGCGTGTTTCTTTTGACCGGCACGGGCATCGTCCCGGAGTCCGAGGTTTCATTGCGGCCGGGAGACCGCGTGGAGATCACCATTGCCAGAATCGGCACTCTCGTCAACAACGTCGCAGAGTGGATCGGA
>CAYNDU010000739.1:0-2018 GCA_964395615.1 uncultured Pirellulaceae bacterium
CGTCATCATCGAAGAAGATCCTCGCCCGCCCGTTTCCACGGGAGGTGACGTGGTACAGCGCATCCGGAAAGTTGATACGTGGCAAGCGTGGCCTTCCAGCAGAATAGCAGAAACTCGCGTCTCAGAAAAGTGTAAAGTGAAAGCCTGACCCCGACTCTGACTCTTCGGTCAAGAACGTCACCGCGAACGACGACGTCGTCTCGGTCGAAGCGGGCACCGACATCATCGGCAACGTGAAGGCTACCAGCGGCAGCGTCGGGTTTGTGGGCGCGGGCGGTGACGTGGCCGGCGTCGAGGCCGGGCTCGATATCCACACGGTCGCGGCCGGAGAGGACATTGGCGGCAAGATCCTCGCCCACGGCGGCAGTATCTTCCAGGTGCTGGCCGGTGCCTCGTGGCTCGACTCAGGCTCCGACGGAGGCTCCATCACCAGCCAGGAAATCACCGCGCTCCAGAAGATCGGAAGCGTCGAAGCGGTCGGAGGCGACGTCGATGTCCCGACTCTCGAAGCCACCAACCAATACATCGGCACGATTGCGGCCGGCAGCTCCATCAACTCGAACGCCACGAACACGATCACGGCCGGCACGTTCATCGGTTCGGTCGAGTCCGGTCTGGCTGCCGACGGCGTGATCAAGGGCAGCATCGAGGCCAACCAATCGATCGGCTCGGTCACCGCCCATCGCGGTTCGATCGAAGCGTCCATCACATCGAACGCCGAGAGCATCGGTCCCGTCCAGGCGCGCGACCATGTCAACGGCGACGTGAACGCCGCCAAGCATGTCCAGAGCGTCACGGCGACGACGGGCAACATCGGCGGCGCCGTGATCGGCCCGCAAGGCATCGGCGATGTCACCGCCGGCCGAGACATCAACGGAGCGGAAATCACCTCGTCACTTGGCAGCATTGGCAACATCACCGCCGGCACCGAAACGAAGGGAAATATCGAGGATTCCATCACGGCCGGCGGACATATCCTGGGAATCGCGGCTTTGGATCAGACGATCGAACAGCCTGAGACGTCCGGTTTCGAAGCGGCTCTCGAGACGTTCTGGAGCGCCTTTTCCGGCTGGATGGCGCTCTCGGACCCGGATATTGCCAATCTGCCCAAGCCACCGAAGCCGGCTCCGCCACCAACCTCCTCGGCCGGAAACATTACCGGCTCCCACATTACGGCGGGCGGCAGCATCGGGTACGTCGTCGCCGCCGGAAATCTGACAGCCGGCGTCAACGCTACCAAACGGCTCGACCAGGTCTGGACTCTGGGCGACATCCAAGCGACGATTCAATCTGGTCTCGGCTCGACGCTCGTCACCGCCTGGGGCGGACTGGCGGGCGGCGTCAGCGCCGCGGGCAACATCGTCGCCAGTGCGTACAACGAGCTGTCTGCCACGGTGAATTCCTCGGCGGGAGCTGTCGCGGTGAATACAGCCGATCGACTGACCGGCGCAGTGACCGCCAAACGGGACGTCATCGCCTGGGCTCACGACGATATCACCTCGCCGACGATGCAGAGCAACCTGGGAGCGGTCGGCGTCAGCACATTCGGGAACGTTTCAAGCTCGACGATCAAAGGGCACGGCACGGCCTACGTTGCCGCGCTCGGAGCGTTTGACCAGCACGCTTCCATCGAGAGCCTCTCGGGTAATACCTTCGTCCATGCCGCTAAGAAAGTGGATGTGAGCAAGGTCGAAGCCTTCAACAACGTGGTCGTCACTTCCCTGGGCGCTATCAAAGCCTCGGTCAAAGCCAGTCAGGGAGCGATGAAGGTCAACACGGCCGGATCGTATCAGGGCCGGGGGGAAGCACGGGAGTCGATCTATCTGGTCGTCAAACAAGACGTCGATGCGGAAATCCACTCCCTGGAAGGCGACGTGGCCATTGAGGCGGGACGTGTCTTGAGAAATGTCACTTCCGATCAAGGCTCGGTCGGTATCGAGGTCTACGGTGACCTGAAAGGCATCGTCTCAGCTCAGAAGGACGTCGCCATCTGGGCCCTGGGTAAAGTCGAAAAGAAC
>CAYNDU010000740.1:0-1996 GCA_964395615.1 uncultured Pirellulaceae bacterium
CAGTGAACACCTTGCTCAGCCCAACCGCTACGCGAGCCCGTTCCTGCACCCGGGCGGGACCCGGTCCGTTCGACGCTCGTCCGAATCGCCCGCCGCTCTTCAGAAAAATCCGTGGGCTCCCATGCGAATGACGGGTCCCGACGTGATCGGAGTGCCGTTTGCCAGATCCCTTGGAGAGGGCTTATAATCAGACCTTTTCCGGAGCTGGGATGGCCTTTCCGGGTTTGGAATGGGAAGCCGCATGTCCGAAAAACTATGGCATCTTAAGCGTTGTCGCCTGTTTCACGACTTGGATCCCGGCCAATTGGCGGAAATCGAGGCGCAGTCCCGTTTCCGCTCGTTTCCCCGCAAGACGCCGATCTACCTTCCGGCCGACGAGTCGCGAGCCGTCTTCTTGTTGGCTTCCGGTCGGGCGAAGATCTGCCACCTGACGGCCGACGGCAAGCAGTCGATTCTAGCTTTCGTTGAGCCGGGCGAGTTATTTGGCGAGTTGGCAGTTCTTGAGGAGGGGCCACGCGACGAGTACGCGGAGACCATTGATGCCTCGACGATCGTCCTCATTCCCGGCTCGTTGGTGACGGAGCTGATGAACCGCAACCCACGATTGTCGATGGGCGTGACCAAGATGATCGGTTTGCGGAGGCGGCGAATCGAGACACGGCTCAAGAACTTGCTGTTCCTGTCCAACCGCGATCGCCTGGCGCATCTGCTCCTGGACCTGGCCGACCAGTATGGGCGCCCCGTCGCCGACGGCATCGAGCTCGGCATCAAGCTGTCGCATCAGGACCTGGCGAATGTGATTGGCAGTACGCGAGAGACCGTGACGGTCGTGCTTGGCCATATGCAGGACGAACAACTCGTCCGGATCGGACGCCGCCGAATCACGTTGATCGACGCGCCACGACTGGCAGCCTCCGTCCACGGTCGTGATCGCGGAACCTGATAGGAGTACGAACACCGAATCGCGTGATTCCGGTCACGGACGCTTTTTATCCTCGATTGGCCGTCCGGCAGACAGAGAATTGCCGTCCGACAGACGGGGGATGGCCGTCTGGAAGACGGTGGATGGCCGAAAGAGTATGGTAATTCACAGACATTCTCGTGAAGGTGAACGATATTAGGAGAGGCGTCGCTCTTTTGAACGTGTCTCGGAGCTCATCGGCCGGGAGGCATGCTCAAATGACGGGCGGGCTGGGATCGAATCGAGTTCGACCGCAGCGGGCGACCGAGTTTGGCAAGCCCGGGCCCCGATGCGGCGGATGAACAATTGCACGGGAATATTGGCAACCGAGAAGCACTTTGGAAATGAACATGGAATCCGATGGGTGGGCTCGCTGCCCTCAAGGCCTGATCGCCGCAACCGTCACTCGCGAACGGCGCCGTCGGCGACGGAAAGTCGAGTTGGCATCGGCTTTGGTCGTCGCTCTCTTGGTTGTGGCGATTGGGATCGGGTGGCAATTGCTACCCGATGGTTCCCCTCCCCTGGGAGGTTTGACTTGCCGGCAGGCGGCCGACCTGATGCCGGCCTATTTACGTGGCGAGCTGGGTCGCGGCCAGGTCACACGGGTCGACCAGCACCTGCATGACTGTCCCGGGTGCCGGGAGCGGATGCGACGTCTGCGGAACGGTCGGAGTGGGCAGCGCCCTCTCGTTCGTTCGGGTGTGGCACTCGCGGCCATCCTTCCTGCCCGGTGAAACGGTTTTCGGTCGGTGGTGAACGGCAAGGCCTGCGAATCTGCCCGTTGTCGCCTGGATCGATGATCGGGCCGGAAGCCCATCCATTGACGCGGCTTAGCCCGACGGTCCGGGGCATGGGCGGCGTCACCGAGTCAACGTCGCGGATCGTCACTCGATCTGAAGTGACGTCGAATCGACCGTGCGAGCCACGTCATGCTGCGATTGCCCCGCCGCTCGCATGGCTCGGGCGCGTCTCGGGCGCGGCTTGGGGTGCAGGAACGGGCTCGTTTTGGGTGGACGTATTATTCAGCGCGATCTT
>CAYNDU010000741.1:0-1979 GCA_964395615.1 uncultured Pirellulaceae bacterium
TCATCAACTCCGCGGGCGACCAGTTCGACCCGCCGATCCAGATCGACTCGAGCAACTGGACGATCACCGCCAAGAAGAACGTGGCGGTGGTCCCGACCTGGTTGATGGATTACCGGGACGCTTTGAACGACGCCACGATCACGATCGCCGGCGTCCAGTTCGAGAAGCACGAGCTCCGGATCTCGGCCATGAGCATTGGCGAGTACACGATCGAGAACGACGTGGGCTATTACCCCTTCCAGATCACCATCACCCAGAAGTCGGAGACCTGGACCCGCGAGATCCTCGACCAGGGAACGCACGAGGTCAAGACGGTCAACATCGACGGCACGGCGACCGACAGCCGCGTCCGGATCGTCGACAAGAAGGGCCAACACGTCACCGAACCGATCCGCCTGGACGGCAACGGCAAGAAACTCGAACCGGACACCGCGCCCATAGAGGACTCGGTCTTTATCAAATACCAGGTCTACCTCAAGGACGTCGACTTCTCCGCGTTGTCCCTTCCGACCAGTTAAAGGAGCCAGCAAATGGCCGACGAGATCGCCATCACCATCCTGGGCACGGTTACCAACGGGAACTTTAAGGACCGTATCGACCACGGACAGCAGAAGTTCGACCAGGCTGCCATCGGGGCCGCCTCCAACGTCGTCTCGGTCGGCACGTCGGAGGAGGACGTCACCACCGGCGACATCTCCACGCTCGGCTGGTGTTTCATGCGGAACCTGGACTCGACGAACTATGTCCAGTACGGGCCCAAGTCCTCCGGATCGATGGTCGCCGTCGGCCGGATCGAGGCCGGCGAAATCCACGCCTTCCGGCTGGAGCCGGGCATCACCCTCCGCTGGGTGGCCAACACGTCGGCCGTCCTGGTCGACCTCCGGATCTACGAGGACTGACGTGGCAGATACCTACGGATTTGACCGGGAAGGCGCGGAGAAGATCGCGCGGGTGGTCCGCCAGGCCCTCGGCGCGAGCTCGGGCGAGAAGAGCCACCGCCGCGCCGACGTCTCCGGACCGGGCAACCATGTCGCGGTGGCCAAGATCGTCGAGGCCGGCGGCAATACGCACAAGTTCATATTCGTGGCCGGCGAATACAACGAGAGCGTCGGGACCAACACGCCGACCTTCCAGGAGGTGACCGGCGAGTACTTCGCGCACGACCTGTGCGGCGACAGTTTGGCCGTCGGAGACAAGGTCTGGATTGTCGATCACAACAACCAGTGGTGGATCATCGATCGGTGCACCGACGCCACTGGGTCGATGGCCGGGGACGGCTGTTGCGGAGCCTGCGGCGGCGGATCGGTCACCACTTGCCAGAAGTGCAACGACGGCGGATCCCGTCTCAGCGGGACCAACGCCCAAAACTCGTGGAGTTTCGACCTCGGGATCTGGGGCGGCGAGATGGAGGGCGACTCCGGCTGCTGTGAGCAACTCGCCGGGAGCCACTTTGTCTATCACTCCTCAAGCTGCACCTGGAAGGGGATCGACCTCGACCACTGCAACCAGCACGGAGCAAGCCCGGCCTACCCGTATTGGAACCTCGAGATCCACGAGTTGACACCGTTCAACGTGATCCTGTCGGTCGACCTCGACCAGGACGGCGACGGGACGGCGGAATCCAAGGTCGAGTACTGGAACCCCTACCCGTGGTGCTGTGACTGTGCCAACACGATGGTCCTCAAGTGCCCGGTGGACCTGCCGACCGGATGCGACCTGTTCCCGTGTGAGATCTGTCTCCTGCCCGGCCCCAAGTGCTGCGCCACCAGTGACCTGGATACCGAGCTCACCGCCACGATCACAAACACCTCCGGATGTGTGTGTGCCAACGCGCGGGAGGTGACGCTGGTCTATCGGGCCGCAACGCAGGACTGGTTTGGCTCCGGCACGTTCTGCGATGGCCACGAGGTCGACCCGACGCTCTCCTGTGATATGGACGGCGGCGGGTGGGACGACCTCCGGCCTTACGTGAGTTTCCG
>CAYNDU010000742.1:0-1975 GCA_964395615.1 uncultured Pirellulaceae bacterium
TGCCTGAAGTTGGGCTGCTGGCCGTCGCGTAGAGCTTTTTGGGAATGCGCCCGGCCAGGTAGGCCCATCGGCCGGCGTTGACAGCCGCCTTCATCGCTCGAGCCATGAGGAGCGGATCGGTGGCGAGAGCGATGCCCGTATTCAGCAATACCCCATCGACTCCCAACTCCATGGCAATCGCCACGTCACTGGCCGTGCCGACGCCCGCGTCGACGATCACCGGATAGTCGGGGTCGTCCGCCTTGAGGTACTCCAGGCAAATCCGCAAGTTGTTTGGATTGAGGATTCCCTGACCCGACCCGATCGGACTGCCTGCCGGCATCACGCTCGTCGCACCCGCTTCTTTCAATCGCCGAGCCGCGACCGGATCGTCACTCGTGTAACAGAGCACCTGAAACCCCTCGGCAACCAGTTGTTCGGTCGCCTGAAGTGTCGCAATCGGATCGGGTAGCAAGGTCTTGGTGTCGCCCAGGACTTCCAGCTTCACCCATTCCGCGCCGGGGTTATTCAGTCCCGACAGGATCTCTCGGCCAAGCCGAGCCGTGCGGACGGCCTCTTCGGCCGTGAAACACCCGGCCGTGTTCGGCAACAAGAGATATCGATTCAGGTCAATGTAGTCGAGAATATTGCGACCCTGGCTATCGACCAACCGTTCTCTCCGCACGGCCACCGTAAGGCAATGGGTCTCGGACAGCTCAAGTGCCTGCTGCATCAGCTCGTACGTCGCGTATTTTCCAGTCCCGACGATCAAGCGACTGGTCAGCCGATGGCTGCCCACTTGAAAACTGTCACTGGTCGCGCCCCCGGGCGCCTCGAGTGGTGTGTCTGTGGCCATGTCGATCCCTACCCTCCTCCTACCAAAGTAACCACTTCGAGACGGTCATCGGCGCTTAGCCGATAGTCCATGTGGCGCTGCCTGGGCACAAGTTCCAGATTCACTTCCACCGCAACTCGTTGCGGCTGCAAATCCATCATTGCCAGCAATTCAGCAATCGTCGTGCCTTCAGGCAACTGGCGGGCTTCCCCGTTACAAATGACTCGCATCATTCGGGCACTTTCATTTCAGATACCGCACTTTCCCAATGGCCGCATCAACCGAACCGTTCGGCCAAAACGGGGACCTGTCGAAAGGTCCATCCCAAGGCTGCCATGGAGGGGACCGGTCACTCGGGAGGACGGCTTCGTTCGTCCGACGCCCGAACAACAACTAAAATCGGCAGAAGTACGCCCGGCACCCCTTGGCATCGGCAGACCTGAGTGCCGCTGAACGTTATGGTCGCCTATCCAGATTCCCTCGAATGGCACTTTTGCCCAGGAGGATCAGGGGTGCGGCCTGAGCGTTGTTGGTCGCATAGGCATTGCGGTTCCAGGGCACCGCATAGACGGCGAAAGCTCCCGTGTTGCCGTCGGCCACATAGACGATACTGTCACCGAATCGAATCGCCGCTCCAGATCGTTGCAACTGAGCCAGTCCCGTTACCATCAGGTAACGCGGCTTCTTGCGAGCCGGGTCGACACCAAGGTCGTTGATCACGTTGTATTTGAAGATGCCTCCAGCCGTTCCCGTTCGGCGGTTCATCACCCAACAGGTCAGATCGCCAGTGAGGTAGTCCATAAAGAAAACACCCTCCACCCCTTCGGCAACCATGCCGGTGGCCATTCCAAAGGTATCGCCACTGTCGGTCGCCGAAGCGTGCAGAGCCAGCTCGGAAAACGGGTTGGCCAATGGGCCGGGAATCTGCTCGGACGAAAGCGCACCGGAATGACCTGGGATCGCTTCAGTGGGTGAGGGGCCGAACGGTTGGACCGACGTTGCCGTCAGCGCACCGATCAACATTCCGACGCCGACAAGCATACCCAGCCCAAAACCGGCCACAAGCGGGCCGTAAGGACGCGTTGTTAACCAGCCTTTCATCGCGATCAATCTCCTCGTCACACTCATCAATTCGGTGCCCGCCCGTTTCGTGCCCGCCCG
>CAYNDU010000743.1:0-1953 GCA_964395615.1 uncultured Pirellulaceae bacterium
CGAATTGAGGCGAGCTCTCGACCGACGCGGCCTCGATCGGATGCTCTAGCCGGCTTCGCTGACATCCGTCGGTTCGGCCACGAATCGATAGCCGGCGTCACGGATCGTCAGGAAGTACCGTGGATGGGCCGGGTCGGGCTCGAACGCTTTCCGCAGTCGGCGAATGAACTGATCGGGAGCCCGTGTCTGGACATGACCCGGCAGGCCCCAGACGTTTTCCAGTAGTTCATGCCGAGGGACCACTCGCCCCTCGTGCCTGACGAAGTAGTTGAGGAGTTTCATTTCCAACTGAGTCATTCGGATGGACTCGCCATTGACGCTGACTTCAAACGTCTCAAAATTCACCTCGGCCGCACCGAACGCAAACCGGCCGATTTGGTCGGCGAGTTGATTTTGCGGGCGATAGTGCGTCAACAGGTTGCGCACTCGACTGATCAGTTCGTCCAAGTCGAACGGCTTGGAGAGGTACTGATTGGCACCCACATCGAACCCTCGCATACGGTCTTCCGGCAAGGTGCGGGCGCTGAGGATCAGAATCGGTTTGTCCCAGCCTCGCTCGCGAAGAGCTTCGCAGACGGCATAGCCGCTCATGACCGGCAACATCAGGTCGAGGATCATCAAGTCGATGCCGGGCGTGTCCTGCTCGACGGCGGCGAGCGCCGCGGAACCGTCGGCGACAGAGGTCACGCGATAGCCTTCGGCCTCGAGATTGAATTTGATGCCAACTGCCAGATGGCGTTCATCTTCGACCAGCAGGATGTGTTTTCCGACCATTAAGTCACCACTTCTGCCTGGTGTGCCGGACGGTCTTTGTCGAGTGTTTCGTTGGGAATGACGGCCGGCAATGTGACCTCGAAAACCGTGCCCGGCCCCGGTTTTCGATCACGCACGCGTACCTTGCCCTTCAATCGACGTACACGGGTTCGGACGATAAAGAGGCCGAGCCCCAGACCGGGTGTCTCGCGTTCCAGTTCCTCGCCCATTCGATAAAAACGCGAAAAGATCACTCGACGAAGCTCAGTTGGAATTCCCTTGCCGTTATCCTCAATGTGCACGACGCCACATCCCTCGCCGCTTCGACAATCGATCTCGATTCGAGGCTCATCGGCCGCGTATTTTACTGCGTTATCGATCAGGTTTCGAAAGATCAAGTCCAAGTCGACCGGGCGGACATGCAGAGTGACTGGCTGCGTTTGCAGTTGAATCGTGTCGAGCGGCAACCGATACCGCGTGCAAATCGATTGGGCGCATTGTCGAAGAAACTCGTCAAGGCGAACGTCTTCATGGTCCTTTTCGCTGATCGGCTGTTGATCGAGTTGAGCTGCATCGAGCAGATGGTTGATCAGGGCGTCCAATCGGGCGAGATCGTCGATCATGAAACGGAAGAAATCGGCTTGTTCCTGAGGGCTTACCTGGCGACGGGTCAATGTCTGCAGATAGAGTTTCAGAGAAGCGATGGGCGACTTCAATTCGTGCGTGACACTGTCGATGAAATTCGATTGACGTCGGCTCAGGTTGATCGTCTCGATCGATAGCCTCAGGTAGAGAACAACTCCAACCAGTACAAATACCAGAAAGGCTGTTCCGACCGTCAGCAGCGTCCAATAGAGCGGCGCCCATCGATTGTCGGCCGCCGCGCCGAACACCGATAACAAGATCCAACCGACCGTGAGCGCGATGATCGTGACAATCATCAAGACGCCCAGGGTGACCGGGAGCTTAATGGACCTGCGTTTGAACATGAGGGTACTCAGCCGAAAACGGGCCTTCCGGGCCGCTGGAAACGCACCCTCCCTTTATAGCAGTCACGCCGTCTTCTTGCAGCGGGCTACCAGTAGAGAGACTCGCCCGTACGTGGCGGTAACTGCCCGATAGATCGTCGACTCGCCGTCCGGTCAACGGGGGTGCAGGAACGGGCTCGCGTAGCGGTTGGGCTGAGCAAGGTGTTCACTG
>CAYNDU010000744.1:0-1948 GCA_964395615.1 uncultured Pirellulaceae bacterium
CGCGACACGGCAGCGTCAGCCCGTATCGAGCTATTTTTTCTGACCGGACCGAGCGGGCGGTTTCGCTTTCGGTGCGGGCGGCACCTCTTTGGGAGTCACGGCTTTCTTCGGTTTCGCGCCCGGTTTCGCCTTGGGAGGTGGTACGTTCTTTGGGACCAGCGCATCGAGGACGGCGCCGGCGATTTTCCCGGCCTGTTTCAGGACGTCGGTACCGGCTGACGGGTTTTGCATTTTCAGCACATCAACTTGATCAAGTTTCTCGTCGGTGAATGTAAGTGACAGATTCGCCCCATTCGTGTCGACGGTCACTTGATGGTCATCCGGATGCACTACGATATCGTAACTCTGGATCAAGGAGATCCCGCTCTTGTCAAGTATCTTCCGGCCGTCGCGCCGGTCAATGCCCAGCAGCGTCGCGGTAATTTTCGCCTGGGGTTGGCCCGGGTTCGGCCGGACCGATTTTTGTTGCAGCAGCAGGATGAGAGGCGACTCGGTCGGCTGGTCGAGTGGAAGCGAAAACTGAGCAACTTGAGCCGGTTCTTGCCAGCGTGGCTGCCCCGTGGCCCGGTCAATCGAGTAGACACGTCCGTTGATTTGCGGGCACTGTCCAGAACTAAGGACGCTGTAGATTCGTGTCCCGTTGGAGCTGGAACTCGAGACGGCTCGACTCGCACAGACCACGTAATCTTTGTTCGACTTCAACACGTATAAACGAGCCAGGTTAGGCTCGGGCTGCAGTTCCGTATCGACAACGGTCTCGCCGTCGGAGATCCGAACGACCCGGAACCGTCCGTTCTTTTCGAGCATCGCCACTTCATCGTGATCCGGTGACCAGCATTGGGTACGGCTATCGAGCGAAAGGGACCAGATCGTCTTCTCCTGCCAGACATCGGTCCAAGTCATCTCCAGGTGATCGTCTACCATTTCACAGGTGATGACATTCGGGCCGCGAGTGATCCATCGATTGGTGCGTGCCGGAACCGATCGCCGACCGAGTTCCGAGCCATCGGAGGTCCGCAGCACGAGAGCTTCGGTGCCATTGGGCGGCACGACAAACACTCGCTCGTCGTCCCCAAACAGATCGCAACCGGGCTCCAGTCCGGCTCGAACCCAAATCGTCTCACCGGTAACGGGATCGACGCAATTGAGCTCACCCATTTTCTGATAGAGAACGCCAAACGAAGTGATCGGCCCGAACTGGCCAATGAGCTTTCCGGTTCGATCTGCCGGAATGTAGCGAGGCGGTCCCCACGTTCGGTTGACCGTACGGGACATCAATTGTTGCGTTTGAACACGACCTCCCATCACGGCATTGGACAGATTTTGACGCCAGAGGATGGCATCGTTGGCGCCTGACGAGCCGGTCAGGTTGTTGAGCGCCATCACTTCGAATCCTACGGTCATCACGGCCAGATGGCCCTTGATTCTCGCATAGTTTACCGGTGGAACGCTCACAATAAACTGTTGATTGCCGAGCATGATCCTCTGTCGCGTAGCGCCCAAATGGTCACGAATGAGGATGGTGCGTTGGTTGCGGTTGTAAGCGAACCGATTGTCGGGGCGAATGTTCCCGGTGAATTCGCTGATTCGAATGGGAGTGATGCGAGCATAGGACGGGAGCGTTGATTTCGAGGCGGCGTCGGCTACTTTGCATTGGCCGTATGGCCATGGCTTGAGCGGTTGCACAGCCGACGATGCGGCCGCCGCTTTCAGAGCCTCTTCCGCGACCTTGCGCCCCGTCGAACCGTCGAGTGTCACGACATCGGGCCAACGGGACAAAAGGAGTTGGTAGCAGTTTGCTGCCTGGCGGGTCTGCCCAAGATCCGACAGCAGTTGGCCGAGTAGAACGGTGGCGGGAGCGGCCATCGGCGCGTCGGAAGCATCTTGTAACGCCAGCAATTGCAGCTTGGCCTGTAATAAGTCGTCGCGCCCGATCAAGCGATTCCAC
>CAYNDU010000745.1:0-1937 GCA_964395615.1 uncultured Pirellulaceae bacterium
TCAGCAAGCTCGCGTACTCCATTTCACCCATCCAGTGAGAAAAGAACCGATCGCCCTCACCGCCCCCCTGCCAACGAGTTGGCGCCCTTTCGGCCTGACGTGAATCGGACCAGGTGTTAATACCGGCGGCTGACATGAACGTGGTCATGGCAGGAACGGCCCGATCGACCGAAAACGGCCGAACACTGGATCGTGTGACCGAGCAGGGTGGTCGGCTTCCCCGAATCGACGGCATATCCGGCCGTTTCACGGGCAAATAATGCCGAATGCCCCCGCGGATTACTTGGCGCCCGGGCCCTCAGGAAGGTAGGCTGGTACGCAAGGGGAGTGTGTGGGGACTTGTCTTTGGCCGAGTTACGCTCGGTGTTCGATGACACCGGCTGACGGCACGGCATTCCGACGGCGGCAGCGCACTTTGTCTGCAATGAGTTCCAGCGTTGAATCTTCGTCCCGGGTCTGGAGAATTCCAAGGTGGGAAATTCGACTGAATCCATCTTTCGTACCTCGGCGCTCGCCAGCCGCCTGATCACTCAGGACCAGCTGGATCGCGTCGAAGCGGCCATTCGCAACGCCGCCGATCG
The DNA here is from genome assembly GCA_964395615.1 of uncultured Pirellulaceae bacterium. GTDB lineage: Bacteria > Planctomycetota > Planctomycetia > Pirellulales > Pirellulaceae > CAYNDU01. The sequence continues at coordinate 582 of CAYNDU010000745.1, forward strand.
TCCCGGCGGCGGTGCGGTGAGCGACGAGGATCTGGCCTCGAAGCTGGTCGATCTGGACGTCCTGACCAATTATCAGGCGGCTCAGTTGAAAGAGGGCCGGACAAAACTCAACCTGGGCCCGTACATTATCACCGATTGGATCGGGCAGGGCGGCATGGGGCAGGTCTTTAAGGCGGTCCACGAGATGATGGGCCGTGAATCGGCAGTTAAGGTCCTTCCGCTGACCAAATCGACGCCACAAGCCGTCGTCAACTTTACTCGCGAGATTCGTACTCAGGCTCAGTTGGACCATCCGAACCTGGTTCGAGCGTACGACGCCGGGCATGACGGCAATGTCTATTATCTTGTCACCGAGTACGTTTCGGGCACCGACCTGCGGCGCCTGATTCGAAATCAGGCAGAGGCTCTGCCGATCCACCAGGCGGCCAATATTATCATGCAGAGCGCCCAGGGCCTGGATTACGCGCACGAGCGGGGCCTGCTTCACCGCGACGTCAAGCCGGGAAATATCCTGGTCACTCCGGAAGGACACGCCAAGGTATCGGATCTTGGCCTGGCCGGCTTCGTCCATTTGGCGGAAGAGGACCCGCGGTCGGGTAAGATTGTCGGTACGGCCGATTATCTCTCTCCGGAACAGATTCGTACGCCCGGTCAACTGACTCCGGCCAGCGACATCTACTCGCTCGGCTGCACCCTTTATTACGCAGTCACCGGCAAGGTACCCTTTCCCGGCGGTACGACTCGCGATAAGGCTCGCCGGCATTTGGAAGACACGCCGTGGCACCCGCGTCGGTTCAACTCCGATATCAGTGAGGAGTTTGTTGAGATCATTGCCGACATGATGGAAAAGGACGTCAGCGAACGGATCCAGACCGCGTCGGAAGTCATCGCTCGGCTCGAACCCTGGGCCAGCGGTGAAGTGGTCTTGCCGTCTCAACGTTTGTCAAAGAGCCCCTGGATGCCGCCCCCGCTGCCAACCGGGCTCGAAGAGATCGACCGGCTGACGGATTCGGACATCGATTCGGAAAACGGGAGTGAGTCGAGCCGCGGCTCCAGTCACTGGTCGCAAGGCACCGACGCGCTGGCCGGAGCCGGTCAGGACACATTGAGAATCCGCAATTCGCGTCGGCGCAAACCGCCCCTGCCGACTCTCGGCTATCCCTATTCGTCGTCGCGCGATATGAGTGTTCCGATCGCTTTATCGGTGTCGATTCCGGTGAGTTTGCTCGTCGGTGTCGTTCTCGGTTTCCTGCTTCGAAGCTGGCTCAGCCTTTAGTGCTTTGACAACTTTCAACGTTGGAGTTGGCCGTCGCGCAACTCGTGGTGTGGCGACAATTTCGGATTTGGCCAACCCCA
>CAYNDU010000746.1:0-1918 GCA_964395615.1 uncultured Pirellulaceae bacterium
CAGGCCGCGTTAGGCGTGAGAAACGGGGTGCGGAGCGGGTTGGACGAGCCGGTCGTGCGCTGCGGCGGGGGCCGTCGTTTGTTGACAGGCCTCTTGCCCGAGCCGTATAACTCCCAAACCGTAGGCCGTTGCGCGATTGAGCAAGACGGCAACACTAGAACCTCCCAATATTTACGTGGGTAGGGGCTTGAACCGCGTGACTTGCCCGTTAGCCATCGCGCCAGCAGCCGCGATTCACGCCTTGATTGTACTCGGAGTACCCGTTTCATGGACAGAACATCCTTTGGCAAGAATCGACCATTCACGATTGGCCAATGTTGCGCGTGGGGAATTCTTGCACTTCTGGGCATGGCAACCGGCTGCCCCAACGGCGGGGCGGGGTCCGGCTCGGGCACCGGCGGGGTGAACCCTGACGTTCCACCGACGGTCGAGGTGATTACGTTCCGGATCGACTTCGAATTATCGGAGTCGGATCCGCCAGTCGACGTGCTTTATTCCGTCCTCACGGAAAAGGAAGCGTCGGCGGTGAAAGTCAGCGCGTTTTACGTGCCCGTGAGCAGCGATGGGTCGGATGCTGAGGAGGGCGACCGGGTCATCATCGCGACGGAGCTACCCATCGGAGCGAATAGGCCGTTTTCTTTTGATCCATCGGTGCCGGGCGTGGGGACATATCGCGTCGGCGTCATCGCCGAGATTGGGGAGGTGCAAACCGTCGATAAGAGCACGGGCGTGATTCGGGTGGAGGGCCGCCCTGAGCCCTTTTTCATTCGACCCTCGCCCGATGCCATCACGGAGGTTTCGCTGGGCGCAGAGGTGGCGGTCAGTTTTGACGCCGGCGATCCCGAGGATGATGTTCAGTGGCGCGTGTTCTACTTGGCGGAGGGCGATCTTCGCACCGATTTGCCCGACGAGCTCGGCACGGAGCTTGGGGTTGGGCAAGGCAATGTGGGCAGCGCCATCTTTGCGACGGCGGGATTGCCCGCGGGTGACTATGAAATCGGCATCTCCGCTACAGACTCCGGCGCTTCAATCGGTGCGACGGTTGTGGCGGGTGCCCTCAATCGGATCGTGACCATTCCCACCACAGGAGAGGCCGAAGGAGTCGCACAGGGCGGCCCCGTCGTTCGCGTGCTCGAGATTCGAAATGAGTTGCCGCCAACGCTGAGTTTCTCAAATCCGTCCGGAATTCCCATTGAATTGTTCGGTGACACCAGTGTGGACATTGAGTTTGCGGTGGCCATCAATGAGCCCGGCGGTACGGGATCCGTAGAGATTTTCTACGACGATGATCAGGAATTCAGCAACGGAAGAACACCCATCCAATCGAATCTTCCCGCGAGTGTAACCTCCGTTCAATTCGATACGGTCGGTATTCCGGAGGGCGTCTACTTCATCGGTGGATCGGTTCTCGACAATGCAAACCCTCGAGTTGTCGAATACGCCAGCGCTACCATTGAGCTGGTGCGCACGGGTACGTTGGATGTTCTTGAACCAAGCGTAGGCACGTCGCTCAAACCCGTGGGAGCCGGCGAAACCCCGGTTACGGTTGCCGTATCCTGGGAGACCAACGTGCCGACGAGTGCCGGCACGGTCGAGGTTTTTGCCCGGTCCGTTTCGGGCGCCGACAATCAAGAGTTTCCCATTCTGGCGAGTTTCTCGCCGACATCGATTACCAGCGCGGAGTTCAGCGCCGATTTGGTCGATAACCGGTCAGGCCTGTACGAAATCGTGGTGAAGATCACGTTTCCCCCGTCCATTGGCATCTCCCCGTTGGAGCGAAGCGCTCCGGAGTTGATTCGCGTTACCGGCTTGCCGACGGTTCTTTGGCTCCGCGATCTCACCGCTGCCGAGGCGCCGGTCCACCGCGTTATTCTCCAGGGGAGTCAGACCGAAGACCACACAGGGAGAGATCGAAGCC
>CAYNDU010000747.1:0-1918 GCA_964395615.1 uncultured Pirellulaceae bacterium
TGACGTTTCGGCAGTTGATTCTCGTGCTCGGTGTAATGGTCACGCTGGCTGGAGCCATTCTGTTTGGGCGTGGAATCGTCGGCGGATGGGCCCGGTACATGGCCGCTCGACAACTGGATGACTGGGCGGTCAGTTCAGCGCTCCGCTGGCTCGCCACCGCGGAGTGGTTCGACAGTCAGTCGGCCTCGACGCAGCTGCTCAAGGCCAGGTGTTACCGGTATCTAAGTCGTGACGCTGCCAGGCAAGCCGCACTCGACAAGGCTCAACAACTGGGTCTGCCCGGTGATCAACTCAAGGACGAACTCACGCTGGGGCTGATATCCACCGGAGCCCTCTTCGAGGGCGCTCAAGACGAACTGCAAAAGCTCTCGGAATCGGGTCTATCACCACATGACATTGCGTCGGCCTACATTTTCGGTTGCCTGGCTCGCAAACAGATGGCTCGGGCGGATTCGCTATTGGCCGCCTGGACAACCGGCTTTCCCAGCGAACCCCATACGCGTTTCGTGAAAGCACTCCTGCTGAAGGAAAACGGCATGATCGGTCCGGCTGTCGAGCACCTGGCCGAGCTTCTTCGCGATCAACCCGACCATGAACTGGCGAAGATCGAAAGGGCTCGGTTGTTGGTCGTCCAGCAGCGTTGGGACGAGGCCTATCCCTTGCTTGTTGAGTTGGCCGACCAGGGATTCGTCAACGAGACGGTCCACGCGGCGTTGGCAACCACGCTGCGATCAATGGGTCGTGGGACGGACGCCCGGTGGGTCATGGAAACGGCCTCCCACTCGGCCGAGCCAACCGTCGAATGGGTGACGGAACTGGGGCAATTGGAATTGGAGGAGGGCAACTACGAAAAGGCCAACCAGTGGTTCGCAAAACTCGAGCCACGGGATCTGGCCGATCAGAGCCGATTGACGGCCGTGGCAATGGCTCGGGCGCTGAGCGGCGACGTGATCCACGCGGAGAATGCATTTCGCTGGATCGCCAGGGATATGGATACCGTTTCCCAGGTCCACGATCTGCAGCAGCGACTGGCCATTGATGCAAGCGACGAGCAAGCAGCACGAGATATGCAATCGGTCGTGCAGTCGTACGCTCAGCGGCCGGAGCAGGCGGACCCACTCGAGTGGGGCCCCGACAGTCCGTCATCAGAGCAGCCGCTATCTGACGGTTGGAATCTATACGCCAGGCATTGCCTCCCGTGCCACGGGTCGACCGGCGATGGAACGGGTCGTGCCGCGCGCCACCTCTATCCCCGCCCCCGCGATTTGCGCCGCGGCCGCTTTCGATTGGTCTCGACCGTCAACAGCATTCCTTCGAGAAACGACGTCGGTCGCGTCATTCGAAAAGGAATCGCCGGTACCTCGATGGCCGCAATGCCGCAGCTGGATGCGGAAGAAGTGAACTTGTTAATTGACGAGGTATTGCGTTTTCAAGTCGCGGGCATCCGGGAGCAGTTTGAGGCCCGGATGGCTGAACTAGGCGAGGAAGTGGAACAGGCACAGATCGAAGGATTTGTCGCTGGCCGCACCGAGCCGGGCGACGAAGACAAGGTTCCCGAGCCAGGCGAAATCAACTCGGCCATCCAACAGCGCGGCGCCGAGCTGTACATGTCACATAGCTGTCACTCGTGTCACGGCCGCGATGGTCGAGGCAGTATGGACACGCCGATGTTTGATGACCGCGGGCGCCCCTCATGGCCGACGGATCTGGTGCGACAGCCCTTCAAGGGGGGCGACGATCCGAAAGCCATTTATCGCCGACTCAAACTCGGAATGCCGGGAACAGCCCATCCGGCCAATCCGACCGCATCGCAGGCCGAGTTGATGGCCATCGCTCATTATTGCCGATCGATCCATCAACCAGACTCCGACAGCGGGTCTAACTTCGAGCGTTCGGGGCGAACGCTCGCACGACCCGT
>CAYNDU010000748.1:0-1894 GCA_964395615.1 uncultured Pirellulaceae bacterium
TCAGTGCATCGCCGTTGACGGGCACCGTGATCGTTTGCTGCGTGACACCTTGCGCGAAAGTGAGAGTTCCGCTGGTCGTCGTATAGTCACCGCCTGATGCGCTGGCATTCCCATCGGTCGTTGCGAAGTCGACGGTCACCGTCCCCGACGCCTGGCCTGTCAGAGTGACTGTGAAATCCAGCCCGCTAACAGCTCCGTTGTCTCCTTCAACCAGAGACGCATCCGTGATGGAGAGTTTCGGCACGTCCTGAACACGAACGATCAGGTCACCGTAGTCCTGAACGTGGGGCGGGTTTGTGGTGCCGAGGCGGGTGAATTGCGTTTGAGCGGAATCGATGGTCAGTCGATAATCACCCGGCGTTTGAGGAGCGTTGACAACAAACGAGCCAAGTGTCGTGGGCACGACGCCGCTGCCGGGAAACTGCTCACTTCCTGCCACACTGGTGTCGCCGGGAAGATTGAGGCTGCCGTCGCTGGCAATCCAGCCGGCCGAGGTAGTCCAGGTGTTGAGTTGGAGGGCGGGGTCTGAACCGGCGAAGTCGAGCTGGAAGGCATCGAAGGGGCCCGGTGCGGTGGTCACGTCGGCGCTCAATCCGATTGCGGTTCCGGGCGCAACGGTGACAACGCTCGCTCCACTGGCGTCGGTCGACACGACTCCCGTATCCGGGACAAAATCGACATCGACACCCAGCTCGAAGCCGGGCAGGTGGAATTCGCCGGCTCCCACGGCAAAGGCGAAACCGGCCGGCAGCATGTCGACCAATGACTGAATCAACGCAACATCGAGCGGATCGAGACCGCTTGTGTCGATCGAATCGGGAACCACCTCGGCACGTTGTGAAAAGAAGGCAGCTTGCAAGGTTGGCCCGTGCACAGAGTCGAATGGATCGTACAAGAACTCGGCAGCATTATTGAACAAGTTCATGCCCATCAGACCGTCAATTCCTTCGGTCACGTCGATCACATAGACAGGAACGTTCAGGAAGGTCAGACTTCCGCCGTCCGTCGTTGTGACACTCAGCTCGTCCATCATGAAGCCGGGCAAGTCGGCGACGACCCCGCCGGCTCCTTGGACACTGATCGAGAACTCGGGAGCGTTCAGATCAAAGCCGAGGGTCTGTGCCTGCTGAGTGGAGATTGTCGTCAACTGAGCTCCCGTGTCGAACAGGAACGTCTGATCGGCAGCGGAGCGGACTTCATCGATATCGAAGGTATCGCCAGGCGTCAACGTCCCGGAAAGTGGCCCGTCGAGGATGAAGGTCCGCGTCGCGCCGATGTAGTCAAGGACCTCGGCACGCTCACCTGCGAGCGAACCGGATGCAATGCGCACGGCCATGCCGTTGTAGGCATCATCTTGAGCGCTCAGCGCAGAATCGCCCGAAAACTGATTCGGTGCCGAGGAGCTGGTCACCGTTCCGGTGGTCTGTTTCACTCCCTGAGAGATTGTGACGTGCGTGCTGACCGGGTTCGGCGATACGGTTGGGATCATGCCTGGATTCTGGTGGTTGTCCTCACCGACCAGTTCCAGCGGGATCGAAACGGGATCGGTGCTCATGCGGACCAGTTCGAAGGCATCGCCGTTGGTCGGAGCGGCCGAGAAAGGCTGCGCCAAGGTAAATTGGCGTGTCAGATAGTCATAGGCCGTGACCTGCTGAACCTCGCCCTTCAAAGCGCCGTCGAGAAAACGCAGGTGGTAGCCGACATAGAAATCGCGGAACATGGTTTCGCCGCCGAGCAGTTCGGCATTTCCCTTGAACTGGCCGGCCGTCGGAGCCTGGTCGACGACGGTGCCCTGGTCCTGCATCGCCTCGCTGGCTTGCAGTTGTGCGCCAGGGGCGCGAAAACGAACACTCGGGATCGCAATCGTGATGCCGTACAATAAGCCGGGTGGAAA
>CAYNDU010000749.1:0-1883 GCA_964395615.1 uncultured Pirellulaceae bacterium
CCAAGATTTCACGGCTCGCACCAAGTGAAATCGCGGCCTACCGTGGCAGGCTCGTTTGACCAGGGTCACCTTCCCGCGACCCGGCGCTCATAAGACATATGCCCGCCGCGGCAAATACACCTTCAAGATTTTCTGGGAGTTTTCGGAAGTCCCTTGAGGGACTTTCAGTGTCTTATGACGGAACACCAAGTCACCCTGGGGCGTTTCCTTGCGTCTCGCCGGCGGACGACTCGATCGCCACCGCACGAGCCGGCGCGCGGTCACCGTCGAGTATAATTTAGCGGGAGCGCCACGAACTCGACCGTGTCCGATTCGATCCGATCAAGACCGGCGAGTCCTTCCACGATGACGACCCCGCCGCCAAGCAGGATGTGATGCACGGAGGTCAGCTCCCGGCGAAGGATAGGAATTTTGAAGGATAGGAATTTTGTTTTCTCAGGCACAGGGTTCATTATACTACGAGCAAATGGTGAATCAAGTGAATCAGGGGGGCAGGTATCCAGGCCACTGTTTGGCGGTTGTGGGGCGAGGTTGGCGACCGGTCGGGCCGCAAACTACGGGTCGATGGGGCGCCTTGCACGCACCGTCTCCGTGCCGGCATGCATCGGTGACGATCAGAACGTGGCCTCGAAGGTGTCCACGTCCACGAAGGTGAGTTCTCCCGCCTGGCTGTGTGAGGACGAAAAGGAGGAAGAAAAGGGAGTCTTTTTATGGCTGAGCCTCTTCCAAAACACGGTCAAAGGCAGCGTAGTCTTCTTCTTTCTCGAACAGTCTCATGCGCGCGTTGGCTCGGTTGAGCACGTGATAAATGAAAGCACCTTGGATGGAACGCGCACGTCGTGGCATGATGTCTGTTGACCGAATCACGCCGCCTCCCGTCCCCTGGTCCGTTGCTGTCGTAGGTCGTGACCGTGACCAGAGCGACGGAGTTGCGCACGCCGTCCGGGTCGAGCCAGTTGTGCCAGACGTGGGTCCGGTTCCCGTTCTGGTCGTCAGCGAAGTAGCTGGTCAGGTTGTCGGCGTCGGTCGTGCTTGTCAGGCGGCCATAGGCATTGTACTGGTTCGAGGCGATCCGAGTTTCCTGGCCGTCCGACGCGATGCGGTAGACGGCCGCCGGCTGGCCGTACTGGTACTCGTAGCGCGTATGGTTGTACTTCGTCCCGGCCGTTCCGACGGTCAAGTAGCTTTCCAGCAGGTTGCCGGTGTAGGCATCGTAGAGGTTGTGCGTCACGTTGCCCATCGGGTCGGGCGATTCGGTGATGTGTCCGAACTCCTCGTACTTCCAAGAGGTGACGTTTTCGGCGGCGTCGGTGGAATGGGTTCGTCGGCCCCGCCTGTCGTACTCGACGCGGCGAGCCCAGGCCGTGGGATCCTGGTCCGGCTCGGCGGGTTCCTGGCTGTAGCGGTTCGCGGCACCAGTGACGACAAACGGCATGCTTTTCTGACGAAGGGGAATCTCCCCGTCTTCCTCCGGCATGGTCACCGCGTTTCACGGCTCGTGAACGGCAAAGCAACCGAACAAACTCGAAGTCCGACGGATTCAGTGTGACAACGGAGTCAACGCGTGCAGCGTGAAACGTCGCGGCCATCAACGTATCGAGCAAACGTTTCCGGCCGAGCCGGTATCGCCCCATCCAGGCAAGAAACAGGGACACCGCAGCGGCATCCGGAAAGAGTTGTACCGTCTCGGTGGCACTCCACAACGATTCGGCACGCTGAAGAGCCGTCGTCATGTCCAGCGGAGAGCTGCACCGCCGCCCGTCTGTCACGATGTGGACAAACTCGGCAAGAATTTGAGGAGCGAGAGCAAACTGGTCTCCGGCCTGACCGAATTGGCCGAGCAGCCGTCGCGAAGCGGCATGACGAGAATGCGAAACCAGTTC
>CAYNDU010000750.1:0-1872 GCA_964395615.1 uncultured Pirellulaceae bacterium
CTACGACCCGGCACTTCAGGGGGCCATACAGTCAATCGATTACTCGGAGGACGCCGTTAAGCTCGCTGGCCAGTGGCATAACGCTAGCCTGGCGATTGAACAGGGCGGGACGGTCTACAGGGCGAACACTCCGGTGGCTGTGAGTTGGGTTTCGTGGCAATCGTTTCTCCTGACCAATCTGCAGGAACAGGATTGGGAAGGGTGGAACCCTGTCGGTAACACCTGGCAAGTGGGCCTGCACCCAGATTTCTCGGCTACGGGCGACACAATTCACTTCGGGTTCTTCCGAGGCAAAACCGGTGCGGGGGCCGGATCAGTGACAGGCATCGACAACTGGGCCGTCACGATACACCGTGCATCCTTCCCTGACTGCAACGGCAACGGGATTCCCGATGATGAAGATATCGCTGGCCCTACCAGTGAGGACGTAAACGGCAACCTCATCCCCGACGAGTGTGAGACGGCTGGTGAAGTGGAGTTCTTCGATGGGACTTTCAACGACGAAGACTGGGAGTTGACGGTCTTCGGGGCTGGTGTCGGAGGTACCGTGAGTGCCTACCAGGAAACCGTCGGTGGTAATCCGGGCGCGTACCGGCGCGTTGAGAACTCCCTGAATGGCAGTGGAGGGAGTGACCGCGTGATCGGGTTTCATAGGCGCATCGGTGCCGTGTACGAGCCTGGAAACCAAGGGGCGATTCTGTCGATTGACTTCTCTGAGGATGCACGCCGTTTCGGCCCTTACCGGCAGCACGCAGGTCTAGCTATTCAGCAGGACAGCAGAGTCTATATCCCAATCAATCATGTAGTCGCAGATCAGACGGTTTGGACAACGCTGACGGCCACCGCCCTGAACGCGGTCGATTTTGAGGGCGTCGTGGATGGAGTCGGCTTTGATCCGAGTCTTCGGCCGGATTTCTCGGAACAAGGGGCTCCCATCTATTTCGGTTTTCACCGCTCGAACCACATTCTCGCGGGTACTGGTGGTATCGATAATTGGCATGTCGTTGTGCATAGCTCAGGCCCACCGCCCTGCCCGCCGGGCAGCGGAGACTTCAACGCCGACGGCGATGTTGACCTAAACGACTTCGGCACCTTCGCCATGTGTTTCTCGAACGGCGGCACAACGCCACCTGCGGATTGCCCACTGCCCTGGTTTGTCGCCTGCGACCTGGATTGCAGCGGCGGCGTTGACCTGAACGATTTTGCGACGTTCGCGGTGAACTTCACTGGGTAGGCGGGTGAGAACCGGTCAGGATATGCCCACCTTGACTGCGTGAAACATATCCGGCGAAGTGTGGCTAACTATCCGAGATAAACCTGTTCGCCGGGGCGGATCGGGGGAATGTCCCCGGTTCGCTCGGCCAGGGCTTCGGCATCCAACGCGAACAACGGGCTGATCTCTATAATCGCATGAGGCGCGCCCGCCGGCAGGCGGGGCACCTCCACACCGGCCCGTTCGAGCCAATCGGCGGCTCGTAGGGACAGGTCGCGGCGAGCGGTCTCGGGCGAATCCACACCCGTGGGATTCTTAACCGGGCTGAACTCTTCGCTCCGCAGCGTCTCCAAGACCAGGGGGTTCGCGGCGAATGGAATGGCGTCGAAGATAAAAGTCTCCAGCTTCACCGCGTTGGCTTCCAACGGTTCGGTTTTCTCACCGCTGTCCGGGTCCACGTGAGGCACGCTCTTGTCGGCCCGGTGCCAGGGCAAGGCGAACGATGAAACATCGGCGGTCAGCCTTTCGACGAATGACACCGACAGCGTGTGCACCGCGATGCTGCCGGCGTCGAAGGCCCGCAGGCCGCTGTCATTCCGCCGGTGAGCCAGTTCCTCGGGCAGGTCCGTGGGTGAGACCACCACGAGCTCGAACACCAG
>CAYNDU010000751.1:0-1844 GCA_964395615.1 uncultured Pirellulaceae bacterium
CTCGTGGCCGAGGTCATACACTTTACTACCGATCCACCGCCCTGTTTCTCGGCCTGCGCATCAAACAATTGCTGGTAGATTCCCAGTCCATCGCCGTCCTGGCCAAAGCTGCTCCATACCGCGACGAAATCACCGGCCGCGGCGCGGGCGACGTCGGCCGAAAACTGGTCGCTGCCGGTGGTTGTGTTGACGGCGAACTCCGGTCCGGCAAACGTGGTTAACAGGCGTCGTGTTTCCAGAACCTCCATGCCAAGTCTCCGCCGCCCGATGTTTCGTTCGGATCGGCGCCGTGTTCGGGCTGCACGCCGGTGCGCCCTCGTGGAATTCCAAGGGGAATCCGCTCGCTTGCGAAGTGGTTGTCGATTCATCGGGTGTATCATCTCATGGAGTTTTTCGAAGCGCTGTGAGTCTCTCTGCGTAGCGAGCGAGCCATTCTTCCAGCTGAGGCAACTTCATCGAAATGTTGGTCATTCCAAAGTTGCGTGGACCTCCAACCCTCTGCTGAGGCGGGAGTTGAGTGAAGAGCGCGTCAACCAGACCAGGGTCGAGCTTCTCGTCCGGCGCCCGATACACAACGGAGTCGGGTCTCGGAAAACCTGATTCCTCGAGCTCTCCGAATACGAAGGACGTGGCGATGGGCACCCAGGCTTCGCGCCTGTCGTTGTCAGGCCATGCAGAAGCGTTCAGCGTGCTCGGCCGCGGCCCTTCACCTTCTCCGCCGGATCCGGGAATGGTGAATTCGTCATAGAAACCGACCGTTGAACTGATGGCGACTCGATCGCTACTCAAGAACGTCAACCCCGAGGCTCCGCCGGCGCCAACGTCGACCGTTCGGATCAAGGTACCGGTAGCCGGGCTGACCTCTGCCAGTGACGTGGAGGCGGTACTGGCAATCCAGAGGTTGCCGCTTGGACCGACTGCCAAACCACCCTCGCCAATCGGTAACGGCGAAGGGAAGCGTCGTCGTTCACCGCCGTTTGTATTGAGTTGAACGACCGAATCACTGCCCGTGTCGAGAACGAAGATCGACTGTGTGCCTGGGTCAAAGACTCCGGCAACGGCTTTCAAGGCGGGTGGCAGGGGGACGCTGTGTACCAGTGTGCCGTCAATCGCGTTCACAAAGTAGATTGTGTCCCCGGCACCGTCGGTGATCATCAGGCTACCTGTGGCGGCCGGGCCCACGGGCAGTGGCAAGACCTGCAGGCCCAGGAAGACCGGTGCAAACGGATTGCCCTGGAACGGCAAATCAAAGGCGTCAGTGACAAGGAACGGTGATCGCTGTGCTCGCAACACGGCGCCGCCTGCTGCCAGCAACACGTCGCCGGTTGACGCCTCGTAGGCTACGTCAAAAATGGGCGGCGGCGTTACGAGCACCTGGAACGTGAATCGGCCGACTCCCTGGTCGTCATCCAGCACACTCAACGTTACGTCAAACAGTCCGGGCTGGAGATACGTATGTCGCGTTTCGGGTCCCGTTGCCTTACGCCCATCGCCGAAATCCCAGTCGTATTGAAATGTGTCGTCGACGCCCGGGTCCTGCTGAGTGAGTAGCCCAAACCTGAATCGGCTGGCGCCGATCCTCTGAAGCGTTCCCGCCGTCACCGTCGGGGCGACGTTACCAACCAGGATGTTCCGTTGCTGGTGGTCGGTGCCTCCATCCTTGTCAATAAGCGTTACTCGTACGCTGTAAGTGTCGCTCGACGTGTCGGTCGGATTGTCGTCGGCGTATGCATGTCCAGCAGTGAAGGTAGAGACTCCAGGCATGCTCGCGATCGTTTCCAGGGGGCTCCCATCGCCCCAGTCGATTCTCACTTCGTGTGAGTCGAGCGTACCGGGATCGGTCC
>CAYNDU010000752.1:0-1843 GCA_964395615.1 uncultured Pirellulaceae bacterium
GCAGCACAACGCATGCAGCAGTTGCGAACGTATCGCGGTTTCGCCAATCGCCAAGGCTCCTGGAGCCGCAATGCTCGACCCGGTTCCCGTGGGCCGATGTCGCGTGGTGTCGGAAGCATGCCACCCTGGTTTCGCGGTCGTGGAATAACGCAGCGGCGCGGGCTGCAAGGCTCACGCTCGAGAGCACGGTCAACTCATCGGCCCGACGGACCGAGGTCACCTGATCATCGAGGTCGCGGCCCATCAGCGCGCGGCCCAAGAGGACCGGAAAAGGCTGCCGCCAAGGCACATCGGCCAGACGGGCCGTCGCCTGAGGCACGTCCCGACCATGGCCACCCCCGACCCGACAGCTTCGGCCCCGGTCCGTTCTCTCGTTCCGGTCGCTCCGACGCACAGCATCGGCCCGGTCCGGGCGGAATGGGACCGCGAGGCCCCTTGCATCCCGGATTCCGGCCCCACGGACCGACTCATCCGCAAGACGCCCACCATGACGCCCACACCACCCCAGATCCTGACCGTCCGAGGAGCCAGGCTGGCGACAAGGGTAAGCACAGGGATAAGGGCCAAGGGGACAACAAGGGCAAGAGTGACAACAAGAGCAAAACCAGCGACAAGCCAAGAGATGCCTGAGCCAGGACCATGGCTCCAGGCCCGGTGCGCTCGGCGCCGACGTGTCTCGGTCGAAGCGTTCCAACGCCGACTTTGGTTTGACACGGAACGGGAAGGAATTGGCGCTTGCTGATTGACTTTCCGTTCCGTCTGCTTTACTGTGTTTGGTCATGGCGCGTGCGTTGCTGAGTCGTACGCGCATCCTATCGGTCAGTTGATCGTCGCCAGCGATTGTGCACCCATTGAAAGAAAGGGACCTGGTATGGCGCGCCCAGTCACATTGTTCACGGGTCAGTGGGCGGATCTGCCCATCGAAGAACTCTGCAAGAAGGCCAGCGAATTCGGCTTCGACGGTTTGGAGCTTGCGTGTTGGGGAGACCATTTCGAGGTCGATAAAGCCCTTTCAGACGACACCTATTGCTCGCGCAAACGCGAACTCCTCGAAAAGTACGATCTTCAGTTGTTCGCCATTTCGGCGCACCTGGTCGGTCAGGCTGTTTTGGACAACATCGACGAGCGTCACAAGTCGATTCTGCCCGAGTATGTCTACGGCGACGGTGACCCGGCCGGCGTCAACGAGCGTGCCATCGAAGAGATGAAGAACACAGCCCGAGCCGCTCAAAAGCTGGGCGTCGGCGTTGTCAACGGCTTTACGGGATCGAGTATCTGGCATTTGATCTACGATTTCCCGCCCGTGCCTCGCACCATGATTGACGCCGGCTACCAACTGCTCGCCGATCGGTGGAATCCGATTCTGGACGTCTTCCAGGAATGCGGTGTCAAGTTCGCCCTGGAAGTACATCCGACCGAGATTGCCTTCGACATCTATTCGACCGAGCGCGCTTTGGAAACGCTCGATCACCGCGAGGAATTCGGTTTCAACTTCGATCCCAGTCATCTGCTGTGGCAGGGTGTGGATCCCGTCGAGTTCATTCGCTGTTTCCCGGCCCGGATCTACCACGTCCACATGAAAGATGCCTCGGTCACTCTGAATGGCCGGACCGGCATCAACTCAAGTCACTTGCCTTTCGGCGATCCGCGGCGAGGTTGGGATTTCCGCAGTGTGGGACGCGGAGGCGTTCGGTTCGAGGAGATCATTCGCGCTCTGAACGCAGCCAACTACGACGGTCCGCTGTCGATCGAGTGGGAAGGCAGCGGCATGGATCGCGAAGCCGGCGGTCGCGAAGGATGCCTGCTCGTCTATAACGTCGACTTGCAAGCGCCTGGACGCGGC
>CAYNDU010000753.1:0-1831 GCA_964395615.1 uncultured Pirellulaceae bacterium
ATCCTCGCCGGCAACTGTGCCCTTGAGTCGATGGGATTCAAAACCTTCGGCTTCGGCGGCGGCCGCGAAGACATATGGGAGCCGGAAGAGGACATTTACTGGGGGACCGAGACCGAATGGCTTGGCGATAAACGCTATTCCGGTGACCGGGAACTCGAGAATCCGCTCGCCGCCGTTCAGATGGGCCTGATCTACGTGAACCCGGAAGGGCCGAACGGCAACCCGGACCCGATCGCCTCCGGCCGCGACGTCCGAGAGACCTTCGCGCGCATGGCGATGAACGACGAGGAGACCGTCGCGCTCGTCGCCGGCGGGCACACCTTCGGCAAGTGCCATGGCGCCGGCGATGCGGCACATGTGGGTCCCGAGCCCGAGACCGCCGGCATCGAAGAGCAGGGCCTCGGCTGGAAAAGCAGCTTCGGCAGCGGCAAAGGTGGCGATACGATCACCAGCGGCATCGAGGGTGCCTGGAAGCCGCACCCGACCAAATGGGACATGGGCTATCTGAACGTGCTGTTCAAATACGAGTGGGAGCTGGTCAAGAGCCCGGCCGGCGCGCATCAGTGGCTGGCCAAGGACGTGGCCGAAGAGGACATGGTGGTTGACGCGCACGACCCGTCGAAGAAGCACCGGCCGATGATGACCACGGCAGACCTCTCGCTGCGTTTCGACCCGATCTACGAGCCGATCGCGAGGCACTACCAGCAGAACCTCGAGGAATTCGCGGACGCCTTCGCCCGGGCGTGGTTCAAGCTGACCCATCGTGACATGGGCCCCCGCTCTCGCTATCTCGGTCCGCAAGTCCCGGAAGAGGAACTGATCTGGCAGGACCCTGTGCCTTCAGTCGATTGTGAGTTGATTGATGCGCAGGACATCGCCGACCTCAAGGGCAAGATCCTTGCTTTGGGACTCTCTGTCTCTCAATTGGTCTCGACGGCTTGGGCGTCGGCGTCCACGTTCCGCGGGTCTGACAAGCGCGGCGGGGCGAACGGGGCGCGCATCCGTCTCGCACCGCAAAAGGATTGGGAAGTCAACCAACCAGCCCAACTGAAGACGGTGCTGCATACCCTTGAGGGAATCCAAGAGGAGTTTAACAGCACGCAGTCAGGTGGGAAGAGGGTTTCACTCGCCGACTTGATTGTCCTGGGTGGATGCGCAGGAGTCGAGCAAGCTGCGAAGAATGCCGGTCACGATGTGACCGTTCCCTTTGCGCCGGGACGCACGGATGCGTCGCCGGAGCAAACCGACACGGCGTCATTCGCCGTACTCGAACCGGCTGCAGACGGGTTCCGTAACTACCTCAAAACCAAATACGCTGTATCGGCAGAGGAACTGCTGGTTGATCGTGCACAACTGCTGACGCTGACGGCCCCTGAAATGACGGTTCTCGTTGGCGGCATGCGCGTCTTGAATGCCAACTTCGGACAGTCCCAGCACGGCGTTTTCACCAAGCGGCCAGAGACACTCACCAATGACTTCTTCGTGAATCTGCTCGACATGAGCACGACGTGGAAGGCAACCTTGGAAGACGAAGACGTGTTCGAGGGTCGTGATCGCGCAACGGGCGAACTCAAGTGGACCGGCACCCGTGTCGACCTCATCTTCGGTTCGAACTCCCAACTCCGGGCCTTGGCGGAAGTCTACGGATGTGAGGACTCCCAGGAGAAGTTCCTCCACGACTTCGTAGCGGTGTGGAACAAAGTCATGAACCTTGACCGTTTCGACCTTACCTGATCGTAGCATAAACGTCTTCGAAGGCTTCAGATAGGGCTGCGAAATGAATGTGGTGTCACATCTTGAATAGTGAATAAAATATTGACAGGTTAGATAT
>CAYNDU010000754.1:0-1820 GCA_964395615.1 uncultured Pirellulaceae bacterium
CTGCCGTCGGGCCACATTCCGATCGGCCCTCCCGTTCTCGCCACTCGTGTGCCGACCGCCGGAACGCTCTCGGCGCCGACGTGCGCTGCGCCGAGGACCTCTCGGGGCCCGTGAAGTCATGCCCTGGCTCGATCCCGTCTCAATCTTCCCGGTGCGATCGGTCTTCGATCCGGTCTTGCATCCACTCGGCCCCGGCAATCGCGACCATGGCTACGGACGCGCCCCCGACCCAGTCGCCAAGAACGTGTTCCTTGACCGTGAGAATTGAAAGCGACGAGATCGCGGTCAGAAACGCGATGGCCCGCGCCCCTCTGCGCCGATCGCGACACAACATCCAACAACCGATGGCGGGAAAGATGATGTGGCCGGATGGAAAACAGCAACCGGCACCCAGACGGCTTGTGACTTGAACGTAAACGTACGCGCTCCAACTCCCCGTCGGTCCGGAATACACGGGTCGCGTAACGACCGTCGGTAGCAACAAGTAGAACGGAAGAAGCAGGCAGACGGCAATGAGATAGGAGACGACCAACCTGCGAAAGATGCGGGGCCGGCGCACAAACAGGGGCGCGACGATGCAGACTCCCACCATGCCCAGGTAAGGCCAGATCGTCCAAACCAGGAATGGAATCTGCCGATCGACGCAGGTCGGCTCGAGAATCCGCTCGGGAACCAGGCTGTGGTAGCTGAGCCAGCGGTAGACGAACGAATGGACGATGACGATGGGCAGGACGATCGCCGCATTGTCCAGGAAACGACGTTCTCCGTTATGCTGAATCATCGACCGGTCTCCCGCGAGCGGCTAGCCTCTTCAACGGTCGGCTGCGTCGAGTCGACGCCGTCCGCACGATGGCGTACGACGCGAAACGTCCCCCCACGCTCGACGTGGATCACGTGTCGACGCCACTGAATTCGTTGAGGCAGGAGAATGGCAGCGACCAGCTGGACGGGAATCAGGAATTGCAGAACCGTAACCAGCCAGACCGATCGGGCGGGCGTTGCATGGGCAAGAAACCTGGCGTTGAGATGAAGAAAGATGACCAGGTGTACCAGGACACAGGACAGCAGCAGTCCCAGCGTGACGAACGACGGCGCCGCGATCGCCAGGCCTAAGACGACCGGCGGTAGCAGGCAGGGAATGAACGCCAGCGCGTACGCGACGACGAGCTCGCGCCAGGTCAGGTCGCGCATGACCGTCTCCCGCGAAAACACGAACCAACGCCGCAGAAGCTGAAAATAACCCCTTAACGACGTGACGTGCGTGTAGATTCCATGACGCAATCCGCTTTGTATCAGCCGATAGCCGGCATTCCGAAATCGGCGAGCCACCGCGAAGTCGTCGGCCAGCGTTCTCTCCAATCCGTCAAATCCTCCGACCGAAATCAAACGGTCCCGCCGCATCAGGTAGAACATCCCATTGATCGTCATGGGCTCGATCAAGTACGTGTACGGAATGTAAGTCATCAGACTGTTCGAATTCACGAAGCACGATACCAGGCTCGACGACCACGTGGCGAACGCCTTGTAATAGGGCAAGCCGAAAACGAGGCCTGTGCCGGGACCGCCAAGAAGCGAAATGCATTCGCCCAGGCCATCGACGGGCAGCATCGTGTCGTCATCCAACACCATGATCACGTCTCCCGCGGCAAGTTCCAACCCGCGTTTCAGCTTGACGATCTTGGGACTCTCGCGCGTGCTTCCTCGAGGAACATGGACGAGACGAATATCGACGGAGTCGTGCTTCTGAATCAGGGAACGGCACGTCTCGTCGGCAACCGGATCGTCAACATCCACCAGCCCGATGCACTCGATCGGCACTT
>CAYNDU010000755.1:0-1817 GCA_964395615.1 uncultured Pirellulaceae bacterium
GGAACGGCCCGTAGGGTGCTTCGCACAATTGACTCCTGACCCCTTTGTCTCCGCCGGTGGTTAGAACTCGAGCAGTGCGCCGAAATTCAATCCTTGGGCCCACATCGTGGTGCCACGCACACTTGCGGCGGGCAAAGCAGGTCCAGCAAGCGCTCCGCCGCCGATAGGCAGTTGCGTCGGGTTGATATTCGTGTCGATCTGATCACCCGATCGCGCGACGTTGGTGACCCACAACAGGTTGTAGCCCAGCACGAAGCTCAACTGATCGCTGTACTGATAACGCAAGTTCACATTCAGCTCAGGAATGAAAGCAAAAACATCCTGGCTGGACGTTCCGATATTGCTGGGCAAAGCCAAGAGCCCGCCGTTACCCATTACGGGGCCGCCGCCCGGCGCGACAACCGTGGTCGCTCCGCTGATCCGAACGACCTGGTGCATGTTGCCGAACGCGACTTTCGTCACCGCATCCAGAACCCACGTGCCATGGTCGATCTGGGTCGAAAGCCCGATTTCACCGCCATGGAAATCATTCTCGGCGGCAAAGCGATCGACCAGGTCAAACGTCGTTCCGACCGCCACCGCTCCGCCCGGGTCGACCGAGTTCAGCCGTTCCTGAATGGTCATCCCTTCGAGGAACCGGAAGTACCGGTAGCCGCCGATCAGGTCCATCCTGCAGTCCGAACTCAATGCGAAATTGCGTCGCAGCAGGGCGGAAATCGAGTGCATTTCACTGCTGGTGGTGACTTGGATGTCGCCCTCGACGACGTTCGGGAAAGCGACAAGCTGAGCGTTTTGAGCTCCGAGGTTTACGTCGAAAAAGGGACGCGACAGGATCGGGCTCAACGGGGTGCCGACGGATTGAGCGTAGAAGTTGCCCGAATTTGCGCCGTCTCCAAGGGAAAACCAGGTCATTTCGACACCCAGCATGTGGGGATCGTCCAGCCAATGCCCGAGCGTAACACGCACGCCCGGCCGGTAGTTATCGTCCAGACCACTGCCTCCGTGCAGTACGCTCGTCCCAGGCTGCCCCAAAACGCCGGCCAATCCGCGCGCCGTCCCGTCCGGGCTGGTCGTCACCAGTGCCGGTGTCTTGGCTCCCTTGGTCCACCAGACCAGCATGTCTGCCGACACCCACGTGTCCGAGACATTGCGACGACTTGGCCGATACACGGCCGTTCCCCGATCGCTGGGGGATGATTCCGGTTGCGTCGCCGAAACATCCCACAAGTCGAGGCTTTCCTGGGGCGGTTCTGCCACGTCGGTTCCGTCGACAAACGGGGCAACGCCCGTGCCGACCACGACCGGACTCGGTGCATTCCATGGGTCTAAGTCATCCGCCAACGAGTCGGATGCCGCAAGCGGACCCATGGACATGAAGGCGAGGACGCTGGATCCAACGGCCAAGGTTTGGCCCAATCGCCGTAGAAATACGATCGCGTTCATCGTTCGGTTACCTCGTGACCAGTTCCGTGGAAGCCCCTTCGCATTTCGACTCGGAGGCGCCTGCCAACGGTGCAACAGGGAGGGCACACGGATGGCCGCCGCCCGAGCACCGTCACGCCCGATAATCCGCAAAGGTACTTCTTTGCGGATTATTCGCTTTATCGGTAGGTGCACAAAACCGCTACCGTCATTTCCGGTGCCACTCGCAGTATCCTCGCGACCCGTACCGGACAATCCGCATGATCGTCAAAGTGGCAAAAAAGGGCCCTCAGTCGCCCAGAGTTCCCGCCTTGTGCCAAGTCATCGCCGGGTGAACTTGGCCCGGGTGCAGGAACGGGCTCGCGTAGCGGTTGGGCTGAGCAAGGTGTTCACTG
>CAYNDU010000756.1:0-1817 GCA_964395615.1 uncultured Pirellulaceae bacterium
CCGGTCGATCGCGTCGGGTTCGCGGGGGGGGCGTTTGGATCGAGTTTTCCACCCGCGGCGGTCCGCGCCAAAGTGCGTTCCGACCACACCAGTCAGTTGGAGGGCGAGATCAAGTTGGAAGCGGAAGTTGGGGGAGATGACGCGGTCGGGGGAAGCGGTGCCTTCATCGCCAAAATGAATGGCGAATTCTCCTTTTCCGTTGATCAAGGCTTGGACCTCCTTAGCTTGACCGGGACACTGCGTGGTGAAGCGGCGGTCACGACCCCAAAGATTCCGTTTCCCCCGCCCGCTTCGTTTCTTCGCGCCCAGGGGAAAATCGGCCTGGCGGTAGAAGCCTCGATGACGGTCGAGGAGGACAAAGACGACCAGCTTCAGTGGCCGCAGGACCTGATTCTCGGACTCGAACCGTCGCTTGAGGCAATCGTTTCGGTTGGCGCCGGACCAGTTTCATTGGAGGCCGGTGCCGGTGGCCGTATTCATGGTGATTTCAGTCTCTCCGGAGACCCCTGCGTGGCGTTGGGAGGGAATGTCGACTTGTTCGCGCGCGTCAGAGCGCAATTTCTCGTGTATGAGGCTGAAAAGACGTTCTCGTTTCCGTTCGCACTACCGAATTGCGGTGGCGGAAGCGGCGAAGGTGAGTGGTTGGTGCATGGCATGCCATCGATCGCCACGGATGTTCACTTAATACCTCGCCATGCGCTGGCGCTCGGCGATTCGGAAGGCGAGGGCGCGGAAAATGGCCTTCCATCGATCCTCTTCCCGTATGCCAAACCCTCACTGGCACGACACGATGACGGCACCATGACATTGGTCTATGTCGACGAAGACCCGACCAAGGTGGATGGCCAGCACTTGGAGATCTTCGCCGCCCGCTACGACGGGTTAGCTTGGTCGACCCCGGTTCAACTGACGAATGACACGCTCGTGGACGATGCCCCGAGTGTGGCGTACGATGCCGATGGCAATGCGATCGCAGTGTGGGCGCGGTTGAAGGACACACTCACGGATCCGGCCAA
The DNA here is from genome assembly GCA_964395615.1 of uncultured Pirellulaceae bacterium. Taxonomy (GTDB): domain Bacteria; phylum Planctomycetota; class Planctomycetia; order Pirellulales; family Pirellulaceae; genus CAYNDU01. The sequence continues at coordinate 1,017 of CAYNDU010000756.1, forward strand.
TGCGAATCCCAAAGCGTTGCTCGGCGATTTGGAACTGGCGTACGCGGTTTACGACCCGGTTGCCGATTCGTGGAGCGCGCCTTCGGCCCTCACAAATAATGCCACGATGGACTTCTTGCCCCAACTGCAAAGGGACCCCTCGGGTAACGTGATGGCAATGTGGCTGCACGACGACGAAAACAACTCACCGATTTTTCCTGACGACACGGAAGCACTCGGCGCGGACTACCTGTACGCCACCTGGACTGGATCTGCCTGGTCGACGCCGGCGGTGGCTGCCAGTGGTGTCGCGACCAATGCAGCGCCTCAGTTCGCGCTCGGTACCGGAGAAGGCGTGTTGGTCTGGAGCGAAGATGCCGATACCGATGTGGTGACGGACACGGATCGTGACGTATTCCTGTCTACCTGGGATGGAACCAGCTGGTCGGCCCCCGACATCCTTGCGGGCTCTGTGGCCGGGATCGCTGATGTCGCGCCGCGCGTGGTATACGACAGCGTGAATCGGGCGAGCATCGCATGGACGCGGACTGGTGTTCCACTGAGTAATGACAGCTCTGATGTGACCGACCAACTGGTCGTCGTCGAACGGTCCGGTGGCGTTCTCGACAATCCGACGACCGTCGTGCAAACCGAAGCGATTTCGGAATTGAAACTGGTTGTTGACGGCAACGACAATCTAATTGCCGTCTGGCAAGGTCGATCGGAGTCCGGCCCGGACATCTTTCATGCCATGTTGGATCGATCAAGTGGAGACTGGAGCGAACCGATTCAGTTTACCGACAGTCCGGACTTGGAATGGTG
>CAYNDU010000757.1:0-1811 GCA_964395615.1 uncultured Pirellulaceae bacterium
CCTGATCATCGGTCACCACGATCCGATTCACCAGGTTGTTGACGTACGGAAGATGCTGTCCATCGAATCGTGCGACTGAAACTTTTCCATAGCAACCGGCAGCTCGGATCTCACGTCGCAGACTGTCCACCTTGGCCGTGGACGTTTCCAGGCACTGGATCACCGAGCCGGGTGTTTTCCATTCGTCAACCACCGTTCGGAGCGAGTCCGAGCCGATGCATACGATGAGCCCTCCGGCGGCGAGCAGGGGGTTAGCCACGCACCATGCGAACGACATACCCACAATGCGAACGGCCCATTGCCTTCTGGATTTCATGCCTTCAGCGTCCCTCGTTCAAGCGGTGTTCGGCCTAATAAAACGGTCGTTCATTCTACCACGTCGCCGCCGGTTCGTGTGTAGCCCTCGAGCCTGACGCTTTAAGGCAATAGGCCAGTCGCGTCCGTGAACGTGTACGGATCCCAGCACGTGCCGGTCGCGGCGTCCAATCGATTGGTTGGACGCCTTCAAGGTCGACGCGCGCCGCGAAAACTTTGGCCGGCCAGGGTGACCGCTTTCTTCGGCCAATGAAGAAAGTAGAATGAAACGCCAGAGATCGCGATGACGTGGCCGAAATGGGAGGACGAACAATGTGCAGGCGATGGATGGGATGGATGACGAATGTCGTGTTGGTGTTGTGGTGCGGATTGGCACAGGGTCAGGTCGTGCGCGAGTCGGCTCGAGAAATTCCCATCGCCCATCGCGTGGATGTGATTGTGGTGGGTGGAGGCACCGGCGCCGTGGCGGCTGCTGTGGAGGCTGCCGAGGAGGGCGCCCAGGTGTTTTTGGCGGCACCCCATCCCTATCTGGGGGAAGACATGACGGCGACCTTGCGCCTGTGGCTCGAATCGGGTGAGAAGCCGGGGTCAGATCTGGCTCAGCGTCTCTTCCACGATGATTTGTTGGAAAGCGCTGACCCGAATCGATTGCCCTTCAGCTACTCGGCCGACGGACCCAGTTCCGGCGCTCACAAAGACAAGACCCCTCCCTCACGGCTGACCGATGGCAAGTGGTCGAGTGCCAGTTCCGAAAGCGTACAATATGACCGCGACACGCAGATCGTTGCGGATCTGGGGTCGGTACAGGAATTACGTCAGGTGCGGTTGTTTTTCTACCGGCGACGTGAATCAGCCGGAGATGGTACGGGTTTCGAAGTCGGGCAACTGACCGTGGAAGTCAGTGACGACAACCGGAAATGGCGGGTCGCGGGTAAGATCATCAACGACAAACCGATGGAGGATGTTAGTCGACTATCGCTACTCACTGAACAGAAAGCTCGATACGTTCGTTTCTCCTTGAAACTGCCCGACGGCTATCAACGCATGCTTTTGGGTGAAATTGAGATCGTCGGTCCGGACAAAGAGGTGGTCGGTTCGCCTCGCCGACCAATCCCGCCGCGCCCCATGCACGTCAAGAAAGAGTTGGACGACGCGCTGCTTCGTGCCGGGGTCCATTATCTCTACAGTTGTTTTGCCACCGACGTGCTTCGCGATCAGCAGGGTGATTTGGCGGGGATCGTGATGGCGAATCGAGCCGGGCGCCAGGCCGTCATTGGGAAGGTCCTGATCGATGCAACGCCTCAGGCGCTGGTCGCCAGGGAAGCCGGAGTCGAGTTCAGGGGTGTGCCGGCCAAGACAAAGGAGTTTCACCGCGTGGTGATTGGCGGCCCGTCACACCCGGCGCCCGGAGTCGAGGTCCGGGAAGCGGCGCCGGGCTATCCGAGTGTCTATCCGGCGGCGAGCGTCTACGACGACGGCGCGTGTCTATGCACGGT
>CAYNDU010000758.1:0-1790 GCA_964395615.1 uncultured Pirellulaceae bacterium
TCGTCCGCCGAACGACTCCGGCCACTACGGCCGCATAAGCTGAATTAGTCCCCGAACGGTGATCGGCGAAACCGGGGCCGCCTGACGTCGGTCCCATGCTACGTGGCCGGCAATTCGACTTCGCATGGGACAGGCCGGTGCACCGCCACGTCAACAGGCCGAACATGGCCACGCAAGATCTTGGTCATTCGTCGCATCTGTCGATCGGGAAGTTCCGGATAGAGAGGGACCAGTAGCAGGTGGTCGATCAGCCGTTGCACCTCGTCCGTCGAGCAATCGGACCGATGCGGCGGCGCGGCCACAATTGCCAGTCGAGTTTGCCCGGTTGCGTCAAACCCCGCACTCAAAAGACGCTCGGCCAGGGCCTTTGGCTCATCGCACAATACGGGAAAGACCCAAAAGGAGTTTTCATCCCAGTTTCGTCGGACCGCGGTCCCCGCTGGTGTTTCCGACCTGTTGTCAAAACGAGAACCGAACAACATCTTCTCGAAAGCGTTTCCCAGCTGAGTGCGACAAACGAGCCGATCGGCCGGGTACCGATTCCACCGGCGAAGCAGAAGGGCCAGCAGGCCCGTGGACGGCCTTCGTCTTAACTGGCCGAGAAAATCATCGCCGGGGAAATTCCGAGCAGCGCCGCTGACCATCGAATCGGCCGATCGCCCCAGGTATCGGCAAGATCGGATGATCGGACCGAAGATGGGACGTGCCGTCAGGATTTTGAACAGGGCGTATTTCGCCAGTCGCTTGCCGTAAGCCAGCCTGGTTTGAAGCGGGTAGCGAGATTGGATATCTCGCATTCGCCCAGCGATCGCTGGGTCGCGAAGGCAAATGGCGGCACCGCCGAGCGCCGAGGCCGTCTTGATTGGCCCAAAACTGAACATCGACGCGTCCGTTCGAACGTCGCCCTCATAGCCCTGCCCACGGTAGGCTTGCGCACAATCCTCGACAACCATGATCGAGTGCTCGCGGGCCAGCTGCACGATTCGGTCCATGGGCGTGTGCGCGCCAAAGAGGTGAGCGACGACCAGCAATCGGGTCTCCGGCCGAATCGACTCCCGTAACCGCTCGACGGAGAGGACCGAACCGTCCGGTTCCATATCGATCGGAATCGGTACCAGACCATGGAGTTTGGCGATGCGCGGCATGTCGGGGACATTGAGCGCCGAAAAGAGTACCTCGCTGCCACGCGGCAGGTCGAGCGCCTGTAACAGCAGATCCCAGCCGCTGCGGACCGACAGGCACACCACGCCCTCTCTCGAACGGGTCCACCAATCCTCGGCTTTCGCGGCAAGTCGGTCGCGTCCGAGTGGCGCGGCGGTTGCGGCCGCCCCATAGGCCAAATCGCGCCAGCCGATGTCCAGCCTCAGTCGAATCCACATCTGTCAACCTGAATGCTTCGAGGATCAGCCCGTCGTCCACACGCTGCCCATTGTACCCGACAATCTCCTCATTAACGTCAGGGCAAGCGAATTACCGTCACTCCTCTGGTTACCCACACAGGGGGGGCGGGCTGACTCCATCTCGCCCACCTTGCGGGCGGCTCGGAACGCGACGGTCGTTGTGTGGTCGTGAGCCGCGTGTCCGTCGCGGCGAGCTCCGTTTGGGCCGTCTTTCGAAGACGGCGAGAGATGCGGCTGAGATGCGCGCTGCGAACGGCGCATGACGGCGGCAGCTGCCGACGGGGCCGGTGGCGCTCTGTCATCCGACGTGGCTGGGCGTGCAGGAACGGACTTTCTTTAGGTGGACGTATTCAGCGCGATCTTGACGTTCGGGCGATTGGGATTCCCTGG
>CAYNDU010000759.1:0-1785 GCA_964395615.1 uncultured Pirellulaceae bacterium
CCTGGATCGGCTACCGCGTCGCCCAGAAATCGTCGCGCTCGTCCGTGTTGCGGATGATCTGGCGAACGTCGCGCAACCTTGGGTGGGTGACTTCACGAACATCGGTACATCTGAACCCCGCGCCAGAGTATTCAACGGCCCCGGGGTTCATCGAGCGTCATTCTGGACGGATGGGCGATCGACGAGCATGACGGCATGCAGTCCGTCTTCCAGAAACGTGAGCGTCACGGTCACGTCCGATACGTCCCGTAGCAGCCAATCAATCGACTGATTGGACCGGGTTTCTGCCGGCTGCCGCGGGCTGCGAGCCGAACCGTGCAGCGTACATTCAATGGTCTCTTTGTCCGAGGCGTAAATGCCTCCCGCCGGACAGAACATTTGTAAACCATACAGGTCTCGAGCGGCCGCGAGCAACTCGGCCGAACTTCGATCGTTTGGCGAACCACTGTCAGCCGAAGAAGCCGACAGCCATCGGCGTACGTTTTGAAGCCGACCGACGTTATCGAAGCACGATTGTCGATGCCGCTCCGCCCATCCCAGACGATAAGTCGGCAGGACCTGGTTCCAGTTCTTGGCCCTTAGGCGAACGATCGCGTGAGCCTTGAGTGTCGACGTGGTTTGGATCGGCGTGGCCCCGTTTTTCGGTTCCGCGTCGCTCGCCGCAAGATCCTCCAGAATGTACGGCTTACTGGCAATATAGAGTGTCTGATTGATCCTCGCCCAGAACACTCGCCATTTAACGGGTCCGAACTGAATGCCGTAACTTCTGGCTTCCACGCCGTGCTTGAGCGGCAGTCGGTAGAAATCCTGCGAGAATTCAATGAACCCGTTCGACTGCTCGGTGCGTACCCACTCGGCCAGCGTGGAATCCAGTTTCTCCATGAATTGGTCGACGAGTTCCGAGTCGTCGAGGGGTATGGAAACGTAGACAGGCGAATTGAGCGACGCGCCAAGGAAGGTGAACGGGATCAAATCGTCATCGATAGACCACAATCGCTGCCCGGAATATTGACCCACCGCCTGACCCAGAAACCGGACAAGTTGAAAATCAAACAACAGGTCGGCATCGTACGTGTGCATTGAGACGCGGTCACCGACTCCTCGTGTGATCAGATCATAGAAATCACGTTCCGTGATCGATCCAAAAGAGAGATCCTCGAAGTCGAACAGAAAGTTACGACGGCGACGTTGGAAGGTTGGTCTCGCTACGGTTGAATCGATGACTTCCCCCGATCCCCGAGTCGTGAGTGCCGTCAAATCAGCATCTTTGACCGTTCGTTGAATTTCTCGCGTTGAGCCATCAGCGAACGTAACCAGATTGGATGGAGCTTTGTCGCCGAACATGGCCCGGCGCATGTCCGTCACCTGGTCGCTGACGTCAACGGGCTTCGACCAAGGTACGTGCTGGGCGGGCTGAGCAGAAATGACGAGGATCGTATTGCTGGTCCCGTCGCGAACATCTGCTATTCGTGTTGGTCGATTCTTGCCCATGCAGATGGCGCTCGACCCGGTCGGCCGCAGGAAACCGGTCCGCCCCCCATCGCCCGGCCTTTCGCCCGGCAGTCGGTAGACGACGGGAGTAGGGTTCAGGAGCGCTCGGTTGTGCGGGCTGTCCCATGGTTCGTCCAAATGGAACTTCTCGTAGAGTTCCGAGAGTCCCATGTACGGCAACAGATGGACTCGCCAGCTGAGCAGCGGGCGTTTTTCCTGGTCATAGTTGGCCTGACCGGGCCATGTCGATATGCCTTCTGGACTGTCTGACTGAACAGATGCGATCCCCAGGGG
>CAYNDU010000760.1:0-1764 GCA_964395615.1 uncultured Pirellulaceae bacterium
CCAGTGAACACCTTGCTCAGCCCAACCGCTACGGAAGCTCGTTCCTGCACCCGGTCTGCGCCGGTTCGGAAGCGATGCGGCCGTCGATGATTCTACGCTTCATTCATCGGACTCCGCCCGCGCTTTTCCGCCTGCGAACTGGCTCACGACGGTCAGAAAGCCAACGGCCGCCAGGACGGTCTTGAACAGGTCCCAGGGTGTCTGTCCTACGAGGTCCTGCCAACCCGATGCCGTCGGTGACGGACGTTCCGCATCCGGCGGCGGCGAGGAGCCGTCATGGGAGGAGTAAATCCTCGCAGTCGCCGATTCTTCGGGCATCGTGACCCTTCTTGTCGCGTGCTCTGCCGGCTCACCCGAGCCATAAGATTCGGCGATCGCGGACTCCGGCAGCGGGACGAGTCGCGCCGTCGGGCGTTCGTCCGTTGACGCTGCGATGGGGGGATGATTCCGGTCGAGGGGCGGCGTGAATCCGGTGCCCTCGGTTTCCGACGACGCCACGGTCGGCGGCGGTTCTGGCCAGGCAGCCTGGAGAAACCGATGAACTCGCCCGGCGTAACTCCCCGCGGTTACTCCGTTTCCGGAGCCAAACAGAACACCGGCTAACTGACCATTGGTATTGAAGATCGGACCGCCAGAATCTCCCTGGCGAGCCTCGACCCCCACTTCCACCATTTCGAATGCGTGATGCTCACTCGGCGCGACATACTGAGTACAACGGCCGGTCGCCGATCGATAGCGGCCGGCTCCGTACCCCGCAATCGTTAACACGTCGCCCGGCGCTGGTGCTCGGCTTGCCAATTCCACCGGGGCCGCCCCTGGCCGCCATATTAATAGCGCTGCCAGGTCCCAGTCCCGGTCTGTGTGGATCACGCGAGCCGCCGACCGAAATCCATCGGAAAACTCTGCGTGAATGCTCCCGGTTGCGTCACGAACCACGTGCCAGTTTGTTACGACCATCCCCATGTTGCCCCTGACGCTGACTAACGTGCCCGTCCCTAAGGACTGTCCGCCGGTTTCGTTCACGATGATGCGCGCGACCGACGGATGGGGCGACTCAAGGGGCGTCGCGTAATTCTTCCAGGGCCAACCTAATTCAGCAGATAACGCGGCCCGAGAAAGGGGAACGGAAATCAATGGAGCCAAAAGTACCATCGCAACGAACGCGATGCCCTGCCCCCGTTTCACTACCCCGTGCGGGCATTGGGTGCCGGTCGTCGATCGGCAACTGCTCCGTGGTGCGGCCACGTTCATCCTGAGGTGTTTGACGTAGCCAAACGGCGGGACGCGAAGGTGGCTGTCTTTCCTCATATTGAACGGTCTTCCACCTCGCACCCGGAAACTCGACGACTCTGCTCTTTCGAGACGACATCACTTCCAGGGATCGACAGCTGGGTGGGGCTATCCCCAACGTCAATTGCCCCGGCCGGTCATTCTCTCTAATCGCTAGGGACTACCCGATTTGACCGCCCTGGCCCTGCACTCAGATTTCGGGTAGTTAGGGTAAAGGGGTCAGGAGTCAATTGCCGGAACGGCCCGCAGGGTGCTTCGCACAATTGACTCCTGACCCCTTTACCTCCTGACCCCTTTACCTCCGTCTCGAATGGGTTGCAAAAACCGGAATCGTATCAACAATCAGTTCCAAATCGAGCCCGTTGACCGGCTGTTCTCCCATTGGGAATGGCAGTTGTCCGCACAAAGTACTCAGCCACCACGTACGAAAAATCACCATGACCCCAGCCAACGCCATACGAACCAGGATCCTCC
>CAYNDU010000761.1:0-1753 GCA_964395615.1 uncultured Pirellulaceae bacterium
CCTGGGAGCGTGTGAGGCGGACCAGGCCCCCGGCCCCCCCACCCAGGCGGGTGCCGAAGCCCAAGGAGGAGACGCCGGCCGAGAGCGAGAGTGGCGCCGCCGGTGCCGAGCCGACTGCTGAAGAAACGGCCGCCGAGACCGAGGCACCGAGTGCCCCGCCGGCTGCCGAATCGGCGGCGACCGAGGGAGGCAACGAGTAGACTGGCCATGCGGTTCGATGTACTGACCCTGTTCCCTGAAATATTCGCCGGGTACCTGGGGCAGAGTCTGTTACACAAAGCCATTGAGGACCAGCGAGTCGAAGTAGCCCTGCACGACCTGCGAGACTGGGCGAGCGACAAGCACCGCCGAGTCGATGACCGGCCGTTCGGGGGCGGCCCCGGCATGGTGCTCCAGGTTCAACCGATTGTCGAAGCGGTCGAGGCAATCCAACCGATGGTCGATCGGACGGGCCATCTTGTGATGCTGACGCCTCAAGGGCGGCGACTGGACCAGCCCTTGATTGAAGAGCTGAATACGCACAAGCGACTGGTGTTGCTGTGCGGACGGTACGAAGGTTTTGATCAACGCGTTTCGGATATTCTGCAGCCTGACGAGATTTCCGTGGGTGATTATGTGCTCAACGGAGGCGAGGTTGGAGCGATGGTCCTGATTGATGCATTGATCCGGCTCGTCCCCGGCGTTTTGGGAGACGAGCAGAGTTCCCGCGACGATTCATTTTCGACGGATAACCGGCTCCTGGAGGGTGCCCAATACACGCGACCCCGAATGTTCCGTGGCTTTGCGGTCCCGGAAATACTGTTATCGGGAAATCACGCGGAAATCGCCCGCTGGCGCGCTGAGCAAAGCCGCGAACGCACACGGGCCCGACGAGCAGATTTGATGGAAACGGCCGAGCAGCACTCGGCCTCCAACGAGGAAAGAGAACCATGAGTCAGAAGCTACTTGCGGAAGTGGAAGCGTCGAGCATGAAGGCCGAGGTACCGTTCTTTGAGGTCGGTGATTCGGTCGACGTTCATACTCGGATCCTGGAAGGTGAAAAGGAACGCATCCAGGTCTTTACCGGCACCGTCATCGCGCGAAGCGGCAGCGGTACCCGAGAGATGTTCACCGTTCGACGCATCGTTGCCGGCGAAGGTGTGGAACGGAAGTTCCCCCTTCACTCACCCCGGATCAGTAAGGTCGATGTCAAACGGTCGAGTATCGTTCGGCGGGCCAAGCTCTACTTCCTGCGCGATCGCGTCGGAAAGGCCGTAAGGCTAAAAGAGCGTCGCCGCTAACGAACATCCCGGGCGTTGGAGACGGTTCGCACGTGCCCGCTCGATTATTCCGCTGGCTGCGCCGAGCTCGCCATCTGCCACTCGGCATGCGCGGGGAACGCGCCGCAGCTCGGTTCCTGAAACGACTCGGCTACACGATCGTCGCTCGCCAGGAACGCGGTCCGCATGGGGAAATCGATCTGATTGCGGTTGACCGCGACGTCGTTGTTTTCGTCGAGGTCAAGACCCGGCGCTCGGCAGCCGACGAACATCCGGCCGAAGCGGTCGACCGAGAAAAACAGCGTCGCCTGGCGCGGACGGCTCACGCATTTCTACGTCGCCATAAGCTGTTCGATCATGCCTACCGTTTCGATATCGTTGCCATCATCTGGCCCGATACTCGCCGTCGACCCCGCATCGAGCATTTCGTATCAGCCTTTGAACCGCCAGACAGCTCCGATTTGCTTGGCTAGATTCACCCCAAAGAAACGTGT
>CAYNDU010000762.1:0-1753 GCA_964395615.1 uncultured Pirellulaceae bacterium
CGAGCGACGGTACTCCAGGAGTCCGATGCCCGTCACCCGTCAGGAGAAGGCCCAGATCATCGCCGAGTTCGCCCGCGAAGAGGGCGACACCGGCTCCGTCGAGGTCCAGGTGGCCGTCCTCACGCGGAGGATCGCCAACCTGACCGGCCACCTGCAGAAGCACCGCAAGGACGTTTCGACGCGGCGGGGGCTCCTGAGCCTGGTCGCACGGCGCAGCCGGCTCCTGAAGTACCTGAAGCGGAAGGACATGGAACGGACGCCGCTATAGACGCCTTTCACAACCAGCGTGGAGTGATTCGAGCACGGATTCCCTTGATCAAAACTCTGGCTTCGGCGATCACAGTTGGGACCGGCGGGTCCGGAGGACGTGAAGGCCCCATCGCTCAAATCGGGCCCGGCGTGCCCGTGGTCGCGTCCGGGAATCCCGGACGACTGCTGGGCATCGTCCGGCGAAAAGAATGTATCGCGGCTTGCAACCGCGAGTTAATGGGACACAAGCGAGCAGCCAGTCTGGATGAAGCCTGCTGACGGCTTGCCACCCAAGCACCCGTACGACAAAAGGAGAGGATCGTGCTCGCCGAATCCGTTGTCCGACAAAAATGGCGTGAACTGTTTCGCGGTGGCCATGTTTCCAGCGAGTCGCTTGACGCGGCAGAAGAACTGATCGACCGCCTTCCCTACTCGAGTCCGCTTAGGTTCCATCTCGGGCGCGAGCTGAATGAGCTTCGCGCCAAACAACCAAAAGAGAAGAAAAAATAGGCGTCGGCTCGGACCGTATCCGACGCTCAGTCCCGTAGCGTCGAAATGTCCTTGAAGGGCAACTTGAACGGCTTGTCCGAGCTGTACCTGTGGACGGTCATCCAAGCGAATTTACGCTCGTTGATATTCGCGGGATCCGGTTCGGGCAACGCTTCCCCATCGGCTTCCGCGTAGATTGTCCGCACAACGCGCACCGGGCCGGCGGCCGCTTTGGGCTCCAGGTCGTAATCCGTTCCCTTGGTCAGCAGCAACCAACTGTTCTCGCGGAAACCGTGATGGAGACGTTGACGAGCGGCCTCGGCCAACTCGGTTTTCTCGGCATCGCTGAGCTCGGTGCTTTCGCCGATCTTCTTGACCAGCTTTTGGGTTTCCGAGATATCGAAGCTGACCCAGCCGGTGGGCGGCAGAAAGGCTTCCATCTTGCAGTGCGACGGCGAATTTTTCGGGACTAACGCCAGTCCGTAGGTGACCCGCGTCGGCTGGCCCAAGGCGCGTCCCATGGTCGCGCACAGACCGTGGTAGTCGCTGCAATGACCTCGCCGCTGCGTGAACGCGTGATCGGCGTCGGCACGCAACGAAGCGTTGACGTGGTCGTAGGTCAAGTTCTGGTCGACCCAGGTCATGGCGCGAAACAAATCGTCCGCCGGATCGGTCGCCTGAGGCACGATTGCCTCGATCGTTTTGGCGAATTCATCTTGGTCAGTGACCTGTTGAGGTTGCAGGTAGGCATCGAAGCTGGCCGGCCACTCGGGGACCGCCACGACCTTGGACGGTTCCAGATTCCAATGCAGTTCCCAGATGCGAGCTCTGATAAAATAGGCTAAGCCTGTTACGAGGATTGCGAATGCTGCGACTGGACCTGGCCTCCGGAAAGAAGCTTTCCGAAACGTTGATGGATGAGAAAAACCCGGAAACCGGCAACAACATTCAGGAGAAACTTCAGATCCTGCAGATGCCGGTCGACGAGGTGCAGTCGGTGGTCGGCCGGCAGCTC
>CAYNDU010000763.1:0-1739 GCA_964395615.1 uncultured Pirellulaceae bacterium
TACGCGAGCCCGTTCCTGCACCCGACTTAAGGTCGTCCCTTCGGGACTGAACGACTGGCACCGTGGGGCCGGCATTCAGATGAAGTACATGTGTTGCGATTCGCCGCCGATTCGGTCGAGGAGGTCGGCGAGCGAGACATCGGCGAGCATGGCGCGTTCCTTGGCGGATACCTCGTTCCAGACCCCCATAAGAACTCGAGAACTGGCGCTTTCGCTTCCCGCATTGCGCGTCAGGTGAGTCCGTTTTCCCTCGGTCAGGTTCATAATGTCCCACAAAGTGATTGACGTGGGATCTTGTATCAGGCGGTACCCTCCTGCGGCGCCTCGCGTGCTTGCCACCCAGCCCGCACCCTTAAGCTGCAAGAGAATCTGCACGAGAAAGCGAGAGGGGATGCCCAGAAGATCGGCGATCTGGCGGATTCGCACCGGTTCGCTCGAGCCGTAGTGTGCGGCGAGTTCGAGCATGGCAAGGCACGCGTATTCCGTCTTGGCGCTGATATTCACACGTCCGTCCGATGGTCAGGTGGTGGATCTCGGCTCCGAAGAATAAACCGAAGTTCATTGGACACTTCTTTCCGGGAAAACTCAACCGACACCGCCGAGGAAAATCGGTCCGGCGAGGATCGCTCGTGGCTAGTCTTCCAACGAATGAAGTCCGCATTCGGTCTTGGCCGTGCCGCTCCAGCGACCGGCCCGTTCGTCCTCGCCAAACAACACCGCGCGCGTGCACGGTTGGCAGCCGACGCTCGGATAACCGCGGTCGTGCAGTGGATTGTAGGGAATATCATGGTCCGTGATCAGTTTCCAAACGTCCTTCTTCGTCCAGTTGGCGAGCGGACTGACTTTGACCAGGCCGAATTTCTTGTCCCAACCGATGATCGGTGCGTTGGCCCGATCCGGACTCTGATCACGACGGATCGCACTTGCCCAGGCTTTCATTCCGACGATCGACCCCCGGAGCAGGCTGATTTTCCGTTCCCAGCAGCAGCGGTCCGGGTCGTGCGCGTGCACCGGCCCTCCGTTCTTCTCCTCGTACTCCTTGACCGACATCTCGGGTCGCACCAGTCGCACCGCGATGCCGTAACGTTGAAGCACTCTTTCACGCAGCTCCAGCGTTTCGGGAAACTGGTAGCCGGTGTCCAGATTGAATATCCGGGTGTCGGGTGCCACCTCGGCCAAGAGGTGAATCAACGTCATTCCCTCCGGGCCGAATGCCGTGGCCATAGTGAAATGGGGCGCGTATCGGTCGGCCGCCCATTGCAGAATCTCTCGAGGTGTGGACCGCTCAAGAAGTCGGCTTGCCTCGGCCAGCTCCTCCAGGTCGACGGGGTCCGGGTCTTCGGGTCTGTCGATTCTCCCGGCACGTCGATCACCGCCCGCCTCTTCCTCCGAATGCGGATCAACGGGGCGACCTCCATCCGAAGGGCCGTCATTGCCCCCGGCTGCGTCGTCCCCGGCCGCGTCATCCCCGGCCGCGTCGCATTGCGGTAAGATGATACGCAGAGATGGGGTCGGCCCGGACGCGTCGTGGCGCACTACACCGTCGAGAACGGGTTCGCGGGGCGGGAAACCAACCGCGCGGCGTGTATCGAAGATGCGTCGGGGCGCGTCTGGATCGGAACGGACCGGGGCCTGTCCGTCTATGATCCCCGGCTGGATCGGTCGTTGGCGGTAACGCCGATCGTTCGACTGCTCGGGATCGAAGAGCCGGACGGGTTTCGTCGAATCGGCGAGACTGG
>CAYNDU010000764.1:0-1727 GCA_964395615.1 uncultured Pirellulaceae bacterium
CCCTCGTCGCGCACGACGACTACGTCGTGCGGCGTGAGGGTGATGGTCGTGGTCTGGCCGACGCCGCCGATGGTGAGGGTCCCGGGGGAGGCACCGGGGTCGACCCGGGCGGCATCGTGGAAGGCCTCCGTGGCGCCCGCCCGCCCAGTCGGGTCGCCGCCGGGCCATCGGTCTTTCAATCAGCTTGTTGAGCTCGCCGATCCCGGCTCGTCGATCCGTCCGAATATCCTCATTCGTCCGGTTCTTCCGTCGGTCCCCACCTGGGCCCGCTTGAGCGGAACGAGCACATTTCTGTTGGGTGGCTCACCGAACCCACGGAACATTGTTGGATATTCCGGGAGGACGTGATATGATCGATCGGCACTGCCGGTGTCGAAGTATGGTGCAATTTCACGGCTGGCGGATGGTGGCGACTCGATGCAAATCAACTGGCGGAACTGGATGGCGGAATACCGGGTGCCCAAGCGATTTAGTATCGCCGAGATCCTGGCGCTAATGACCGTGCTTTCTTTCACGTTCGCCGGCTTGCGTTTGGCTCGAGCGCCGGCGTCCATGTTCTTGTTCCTCGGAGGTCAGGCCGTCCTTATTTGTCTCGTGCAAATGCGCTTTGGCAACGTCCCTCGTGAAGCCTCCGCCATCGTCGGCAGCATCGGAATGCCCATATGGGTCTGGACCATGTTGCTGTTGGGTCATTCGGCAATGCCCGCCGGATTCGAAGGACGTTGGATCGACGTGCCCCTGATCGCTCTCTGCGGCGCCGTCTTGGGGTACCTTACCGGAGCCGTCCTGGCGGGTGTCTTTTTGATCGCCGATCTACTTGAACCTAGAATTCGGCGCGTGCATCATTCCAGGTAGTCCGTTCGTCCAACTACGGTGACGCTTCGCTTCACTACCTGCAACGCACCGTGCAAACCGTTTCGGCGGCAACCAGGCACGGCTTCGGGTGAAAGCGACTGTCGCTTGGAAAGAAACACGATGAGGTTCAGTCCATGAGTGCACGCCGCGTCTTGATGCTGGTCGGTGACTATGTCGAGGATTACGAGGTCATGGTGCCGTACCAAATGCTGCTAATGGTCGGTCATCACGTCGATACGGCCTGCCCTGACCGTGTCGGCGGCGAACGAGTGATCACCGCCATTCATGATTTCGAAGGAGACCAGACTTACAGCGAGAAGCGAGGTCACTTCTTTCAGCTTAACGCGTCGTTCGATCAACTCGACTCGGCCCACTACGACGGGCTCGTGCTGCCCGGTGGCAGAGCCCCCGAGTACCTTCGACTCAACGAACGATTGCTGCAACTGGTTCGCGAGTTCTGTGAACAGGCAAAGCCGGTTGCTGCGATCTGTCACGGGATTCAAATCCTCTCGACAGCGGGCGTCGTTTCCGGACGGTCCTGCAGTTGCTATCCGGCCGTTCAGCCGGAACTCGAGCAAGCCGGCGGTCAGTATGTCGAGGCCGCGGCCGGTTTCGATAACGCCCACGTTGACGGGAACCTCGTAACGGCCCCCGCCTGGCCGGCTCATCCGGCCTGGATACGTGAGTTCCTGGCACTCCTGGGCACTCAGATCGCACCCTGAACCACCCAGCCGCTTCTCGTTGCCACGGGCAGCCTTGCCCGTGGTGGGCGCTGCGCACCGACGTTCCATCTGGTTGGGCTTTGCTTGATTGGAGCGTCCAACGGCGGGGCTGGGAGAATCCGTCTCCTACGGGCAAAGCTGCCCGTAGGT
>CAYNDU010000765.1:0-1726 GCA_964395615.1 uncultured Pirellulaceae bacterium
ACCGACGATCCTCAGGATTTCAACTATCTATACTGGTACGATTGGTGGTTCTGGTCGTCGTGGACGGGACTGTGCGATTATGAAGGGTTGTGGCGTTGTGAGGTCTCCGTCAAGCCGGAAGGCGGATCGTACCAGGTCATGGACACCGTCGAGTTCACGGTTCGTTACGATATGACAGAGCACCGCATGTGCTCGAACGTTGAGGGGGCGCCAGACTATGATCCGATTGGGCCGCGCAATGTGTTCTACACAGATGACACGCGGGCTTACACCTGGGCCAAGTTCATCAATGTTGCCGATCCACTTGATCTTAAGTGGGTGTACTACTCTCCGGAAGGCCAATACGCTGAGTTCACGCACACGACCGACGACCCCTGGGGAGAGGGTTTGGATTCATACGATTGGTCCAAGGCTTGGGGGTGGATTGGCATCAACGGTAATGCTGCTGCTTACCAGTGTGGCGACTGGCATGTTGACGTATACGTTCGGAATTGCTACGGAAACTATGAACTACCAAGATATACGGACAACTTCCAGATACTTGAACGACCGTCAGTTGCCCCGAGCGCGACCCTATCAGCTTCTCCGGATCCCGTAATTGAGACTCAAGCTGTTCAATTAAGCGTGAACGCCTCTGACAATAACCACCTAAAGAAGGTAGTCGTTCATTGGAATGTCGGCTCGCCGCACGCCCACACGATGGCCGACAACATTAGCAGTAGCACATACTCCGGAAACCACAGTATCGGCTCATCCTTCGTCGCGGGGCAGCAGATTGAGTACTGGGCCGAGGCATGGGACGAGTCTGGAAACCTCTCCGAGAGTGACCATCACACGATCACGGTCCAGGCCGAGAACGTGACGACACCGGATCAGCCAAGCGGTGAAGTGAATCCTCTGGTGCAACAGAGCCACAGCTACACGACCGGCGGATCCACAACAAGCCTCGGTAATCCCGTCGAGTATCAGTTCGATTGGGGCGACGGGGCGCAGTCTCAGTGGGGCCCGACAGGTCAGAGCCATGCCTGGTCCTTCGACGATACATACCTCTTGAAGGCCCGTGCGCGCTCACAGGCTAACCCTGATCGACAATCGGGCTGGTCTGCCGCACTTGTCGTCACTGTTGCGCTGCCGTCGGTCGAAGCGCAGGCCGACCCGAACGAGGCGTACGAAGGGATGGAAGTCACGCTGACGGCCACGACGAATGCAGATGCACCGACGTTTGAGTGGACTCAGCCGTGCGGCACGCTCGTGTCCCTCCAGAACGCCGCATCAGCCGTCGCCCATTTCGAGGTACCAACCCTGACGACCCAAGCGGACAGCATGCTGTGCTTCGACGTGACGGTAAGGGACGGCGGGGCCTTGATCGGTACTGCCCAGGTCACTGTGCAATGCTGGATGGCGGGCGATGCCAACCATGATCATTCGGTCAATCTCAAGGACTTCGGTATCCTCAAGCAGAGCTTCAACCAGTGTACGGAAGTCCCGGAATACGACCCGGCCACGGACTTCAACAGCGACGGATGCGTGAACCTGATTGATTTTGGACTACAGAAACAGAACTTCAACCGGACCCTGCCGCCCTAGGCGGCCTCGCCGCGTCGGTCCTTCTGGCTTTTCCGTGGGTAGTTTTTTGGATTCTTCTCCCAATTTAGGGGAAAGCGGCTCGGATCGAGGTAGTGTCAAGTCTTGTGTAAATTGACCGGGGTCATCCTTCATGATCATT
>CAYNDU010000766.1:0-1725 GCA_964395615.1 uncultured Pirellulaceae bacterium
CGCCTCCCTCAGCGCGCGTGTGTGCGTGGCGGGTGCCTTCGCCCTGGATCCTCGCTCTGGGAAGTTGCACGCCGAGCGAACGGGTTCCATTGGATCGCGGATTGAATGGGTCCGCTGCCGGCTGACGGCGAATCAGTTCGGCTAACCGACGATCGCGGCGGGGTGGTCGTTTCCCTGGGTTGATTGGACGACCGATCGCCGACGTGATGAGTCGTACGGGCGTTCTTTGGACGGCCGGCTTGTTCGACAGTCTGCCTGACCGGTGCACCGGGCAGTCTCTGGACCGTCCCGCCACCGATAAACGGTCTTCGCGGTAGACCGTGCAAATCGATCGGCTCGTCCTTTTCCGATCGGTCGTCCGGTTTCCTGGTCCACGGAAGCAGCGATTTGACCGATTCCCAGTCGACGCCACCCCGGCAGGGTGTAGCACAGACAAGTCCACACAATACGATGACCGTTGTCCAACGAGCCGGCAGGATCATTCGTCCATTCCCTCCTCACCATTCACTCATGCCCCCCCTCTTCTTCGGAAGAAGCGGGTCGTGAGGATAAGTCGCGTTGCGAGGATTCTGCCGGTAATTCGGCTGGGAAGTTGCTAGAATGCCGGTAAAGTCAGCCCCGTTTCGCTGCCCGCCGTCGATTGCCCGGAAGAGGGACCCATTTTCCGCCAACATCGACCGTGCCCCGGAACGAGACCACGAATGACGTTCGACCACCCCGCTCGTTCATGATGGAGCCAGACGAATGACCATGACCCGCCGACATTTCGTTTCTTCATGTGTCGTCTCGACCGCGGCGGTCGCGGCTCTACGATCGCAGGCTCGCGCCGGCCGGCCGGCCGGTCAGGACAAGACCCTGCACGTGGCCTGTAACTCTTACCCTTGGACCACATTCGCTCGGCGTGACAAGCAACCGTTCGATCCCTTGTCGGATGCGGCGATCGCGGCCGTATCGAAGAGTGGAATCGACGGCTACGAGCCGGGGATTAAGGGGCCCGAGGACATCGATCGACTGTCGCCCCTGCTGAAGAAGCACGGCATTGAAATGCGATCCATCTATATGAACAGTGTCCTCCACGATGCGCGGGAGGCCGACGCGAGTATTGCCTTGATTCGGCGGGTGGCTGAACGAGCCAGGGCGGTTGGGACGCGCATTGTCGTGACGAATCCGAGCCCGCTGCAGTGGGGAGGCGAGGCAGTGAAAGACGATCGACAGTTGGCGACCCAGGCCGAAGCACTGAATCGGCTGGGCAAGGTGCTCAACGCCTCGGGCCTCAAGTTGGCCTACCACAATCACAACATGGAGTTACGGGCCGCCGCCCGTGAGTTTCATCACATGCTGCTCGGAACGGATCCGGAAAATGTCAGCTTCTGTCTCGACGCTCATTGGGTCTACCGTGGGAGCCAGCAATCCCAAATCGCGCTGTTTGACGTTGTGAAGCTCTATGGCACGCGAGTCGTTGAATTGCACATCCGGCAGAGCTCAGATCACGTGTGGACCGAGTCATTCGGCCCGGGTGATATCGACTACCAACGACTCGTCGGCGAATTTCAACGACTGGGTGTGGCTCCTCACCTGGTTCTGGAACAGGCTGTGGAAAAGGGCAGCCCGCACGCCCTGGACGCGATCGATGCTCATCGCGCCAGCGCCGCGGTCGTGCGTCAGTGGTTTGCGCCACTGGCTGAAATCTAAGACGAGAGGCCCGACTGGGTGCAGGAACGGGCT
>CAYNDU010000767.1:0-1719 GCA_964395615.1 uncultured Pirellulaceae bacterium
CGAAGGCCGGCGTTTTGACTAACAATGAAAGAAAAGACCAGAACTCGGATATACCTGAGCTACGCCACAGAGGCCCTAACTCCGCAATGAAGAAAAATAAAATGATCAGCTCCGTAATAACAGTATTCCTCAGCAGCGTGCGTATCTTGACCTCCTGTCTGGCAATCTTGATTCTGAGTAGCGTTTCGCATGCCGCCGAAGAAGCACCTGGCCCTGTGGACACGGTCGTCCAGGCGAACAGCGATTTTGCATTCGACCTGTATCAGCAACTGGCGAAAGAAAACATGGGGAAGAACTTATTCTTCTCACCCTATTCCGTCTCAAGTGCCTTGGCCATGACGGCCGAAGGGGCGCGGGGGGAAACGGCCAGCGAAATGGGCAAGGTGCTGCGGTTTCCCGACGTGGCCAAACGTGTCGGCGACGATGCCCAAATGATCCCTTGGGAAACGTCCCTGATCCATACTGGGATGGCATCGATCAATCAACAGTTGATGGGTGAAGATCCGGCCGCGACGGCCGAAATTCGCATAAAAGTCGACGAGCTTCGCAAGGAGCTGGAGGCTGTGAAAGCGAACGTGGCCCAACTAGAGACCGCCCGAAAGTGGGATGAATATAGGACCGCGGTGAGCAAAGAGCGGGAGATCGCCGCGAAGCTCAATGCGGAGTCGTCCAAGGTTGATCAATATGAAATCCGCGTGGCCAATGCCCTGTGGTGCGAGAAGACCTATCCCTTCGATCCAAACTACATCGAGACGATCAACCGATACTACGACACCGGCGGCGTCTTCCCAGTCGATTTTAAAACCAACTTCGAGGCCGAGCGACTGAACATTAACGGCTGGGTCGAGGAGCAGACCAACGACCGCATCGTGGATCTGCTGCCGGATGGATCGCTCGATGAACTCACCCGCTTGGTGTTGGTTAACGCGATCTATTTCAAGGGCGACTGGGCGACCCCGTTTAAAGAAGAGAACACAAAAGCGCGCGACTTCACGCTCGCCAGCGGCGAAACGCTACAGACGGCCATCATGCACGCACCGAAGCTCGAGGTCGTCCGCTACGGCGCATTCAATGCCGACGGCTCGCACTTCGACACCCCGTTGCGAATCAACCGCGGAGAGGACCCGAAAGGTCAACCATACGGCGTCGATTTATTCGGCGACCCGATGTTGCGAATCAACCTCGGAGAGGACCCGAAAGGGCATTACCCGCAAGCTGATGGCTTCGCGATGGTTGAACTGCCTTACAAAGGCGACGAGCTGTCGATGCTCGTGATCGCGCCAAACGACCCCGCGGCTTTGTCGGCGGTTGAGGAGAAGCTCACGCCGGAGCATCTCAATCGGTGGATCGGCCAACTCCAAAAGCGTGATACGCATGTCTATCTGCCGAAGTTCAAGATGGAGACGAAGTATTCCTTAGGCGACGCGGACGATCCCGGCACGCTCCAGAGGATGGGCATGACCCGCGCGTTCAAAGACCCCCGCGACCCGAAAACCGGGGCGCAATTCCAGGGTATGACCACGTCGACGGATCCGATGGAGCAGCTTTACCTCTCGAAGGTGTTTCACAAGGCCTTCCTCGAAGTCAACGAGAAGGGAACCGAGGCCGCCGCAGCCACCGCCGTGGTGACCCTTCAGGGGTCGTCCGAGCCTTGGGACTTCCCCTTTATCCCAGAGTTCAAAGCCGACCGGCCCTTCGTTTTTCTGATCCGAGACAACG
>CAYNDU010000768.1:0-1716 GCA_964395615.1 uncultured Pirellulaceae bacterium
AACGGTAGTGACTCATTCGTGGTCGGCACCCACGGCAGCCCCGAGATCACGCTGGACCCTACAACCAAGTCGATCAGCATCGCAGCGGGCACGGCGGGCCAGTGCAACACGCTGAAGGAGAAGTCGGCCAGCGGCTCAAACAAGCTGGATACGTGCGTAGCCGACACGCTGAGCGCCGACTACACATGCACATTCGAGGATGGCGAATGGATTGGTGCGGGTTGCCCTGCACCACTTGGCTATGCAGTTTTCAATCTGAACGCTGACGACACCATCCCTACAAGTGCAGGCGCTGCGGTGCATCCGACGTGGGTTATCGCTGATTCCGCTGGTTCGTCGATTGACCTGTATCCGGGCTATGCAAACTATATCCGGCTGAAAACCGATGGCGTATATGAAATTACCGCAACCTTTTTCGGCGTTGTGGCCTCTGTCTCGTCTACTCATGCGTACGTGCCGCGTGTTGTTTCAGGTGATCCGACAACTGTAACCGTATTGGAGTCAGCGTATAGCCCTGAAACGGCATTCCCAGCGGCCCCAGCAACTACCCTCGTTGACGATGCGAACACGGTTACGGTTCACGCGCTGGTGAGTGTGTCTGGCGTAGTCGCGAATTCGTCGTTCGCGATCGAGTCGTATAGGCAATCTGGCGCAACAGGTGGACCGTACGATATTAACGTGTTCATCAAAATGAACGCCCGCCACGCTACGCCCATGACGGTCCTTTCCGTTAAGAAGCTGCGATGATTCGCGCTTGCCTCATCCTCGCGGGCGTGCTGCTGCTCCTGTTGCCAGCGGATTCCGCCTTTGCCTTTGCAGCAACACGTCCACGTGCGGGGAAGAATGTTCTCGTCGTGATCATCGACGATATCGACGCTTCAGAAATTCATGCGCATGATCCGACTGCAACGGCCGCGACCCCGAACATTGATGCTTTGGCTGCGGCCGGCGTGAAGTTCGAGCGATTCTATGCCCAGCCGATTTGCGGCCCGACGCGTTCGACCTACATCGCTGGTCGCTACCCGTTTCGGACGGGTGTAGTCACTGCACCCGGCACGAAGTTCTCTGAGGATGAGGTCACGTTCCCAGACGTGATCCACAACAATCGTGGGGAGCTTGTATCAATCGCCCTGTTCGGGAAAATCGGGGTGTCCAACGGCACCAAGGGGCCGCAATCTGCCTCCAATGCGTCTGCGGCTTACTACGGGTTCCGCCGCTGGAATGGAACTCTTGGGCCGTATCAGACCGACTACTACAGCTACACGTTGCAGCAGATCGACGCGACTGGGAATCTGTACGCTGATGTGACCAGTTGGACCACGGAGGCATCGACCAACTATCTGACGAAGCGCACGACTGACGATTTCATCGCATGGCTGCGTGAGATCAAGGCGCGCGATCTAGACCGAAACTGGGTTGGCATCGTGTCGTACAACGCAGTTCATGACACTGACGAAAATCCACCGGGCTATGCGTGCGCCCCGAATTGCCGGGATGAGGCGATCACCTACTTGGACAGCGAGCTGGCGCGTATGCTGGCAGAGGTGGACACTAGCAATACGGTGGTGTTTTTGTCCGGTGATAATGGCATCACCGACAAGGGCACCGTCGAGGAAACGTCGGTGAACGTACGCGCGATTATCGGCTACGGCGGCATCGCCAATCCCGGTACCACGGACACGGGCTTGCGCGATATCTCGGATCTCTACCAGACGA
>CAYNDU010000769.1:0-1713 GCA_964395615.1 uncultured Pirellulaceae bacterium
TCGTGCATCTCCGTGCCTCTGTGACTCCGTGAGAGGCCATTCTTCTGATCGAACCTGCACCCGGAGGCCGCGGAGGCAGCGTGGCGTGGTTGTCGGGCAGCGCTCAGAAGTTATACTTCCGGTCGATCCTGACCGTTGCGTGCGGTCGATACTTCCGAGGACTCCCGCCGACATGGGCCGTGCCCCATGACGGATCGCCACCTGACGCCTGACGCGAGTGCAGATCATGCGGTTTATTGCTGCCGAGGACCGGCCCTTCGTTCCTGCCGCCCATGAGAATCCGGACGATCCCGGTGTCTGGAAGAAAGTCCTGCTCAAACGTGACGACTTGATCAACGGTCGCGTACAGATGTTCAACTGGGCAAAACTCCCCCCTGGCAAGACGTTTGCCGCCCACTTTCACGAAGACATGCTCGAGATCTTCATCATGTTGAGCGGGCAGGCAGAGATCCGGGTGAACGACGATACGCGCACCATGGCGGCCGGCGATACGGTCGTGATTGATCCTCGCGAAGTCCACACGATGTGGAATGAAGGCGAGCAGGATGCAGAGTACCTGGCGGTCGGGATCGCGACCGGCGAAGACGGTCAGACCGTGTTGGTGGACTCGCGCGAGACGTAGTCGTTCATGACCGCCGGCCTCGGCGGACTTTCCGGGCACGACGGGCTGCTGGGAATGCGGACCGAACACTGCAAACGCCACAAAGCGGTTCGACGCATGCCATGGGGTTATCTCAGCTGTCGAAAGTTGGCCGGCGAGACGCCGAAGACGCGTTTAAAGACCCTTGAGAAATGAAATGGGTCCTGAAAGCCGACGGACCGAGCGACCTGCTTGACCAGTGACTCGGGTTCCTGCAGACGTTCGGCAGCCAGGTTCATCTTCTGTCGCATCAGGAACTGGTGCGGCGTCTGATGATCATATCGGCGAAACAAACGGCAAAGGTAGGATCGGTCAACGTGGCATTCGCGAGCGACCTCATCGAGTGACATTAATCGGTCACAATGCTCCACGACATGTCGACGGCAGCGCTGGTAAGTTTCGAGCGCCAACGTCGGGCCTGCCTGGCCGGGTACTCGTGATTCGCGGATCTTGACGAGAAGATATTCCAGCATCTTCTGACACAACTCCGCTGCACAACCACTGCTTCGCTGCCCGTCACGAACCAGGTTCTCAAACGCGCTCAACACGTCGCTGAGGGCAGCGATCTGAAAGCAGGTCCCGAGCTCGATTCCCTGCCGGCCCAAGATGGCTTGGGCCTGCGTGCCGGCAAAATCGACAAAGTACTTGATCAACGGTTCGGACCGCTGAGTTGTGATATGCTGTGCCACGCCCGGCCCGTATGCGAACAGGGTCCCAGCCGTCAACGAAGCGGCTCGACCCGACAGCGTGACCCGCCCCCTGCCGCCGGCGACGAATTCGAGTGAATAGTATGGAAAGGTCGCTCGCCGAATCTCGTAGTCAGCCGCACAGTGTTCCCAGCCTCCGCACACCACCACCAAAGGCTCGGCCGATCGAGGCGCCAAATCAAGATAGAACCGCCGTGCGGCAGTCACCTGGGGCGAAAAGAAATCGGGGACGGAACTTCGCTCGCTCGTCAACATCATCCACCCCCGTCCCGATGAGATCGTGCAGCTTATAACATATCGTGCAACAAGGGGTTCGTTAGGGTAAAGGGGTCAGGAGTCAATTGCCGGAACGGCCCGTAGGGTGCT
>CAYNDU010000770.1:0-1707 GCA_964395615.1 uncultured Pirellulaceae bacterium
CGCTTGCGACCCACGCAAGATAGACCTCTCCGAAAGCGTTGAAGGCCGAAAACCCCGTAGGCCCGCCGCCGGGAATCTCGGAACGGTCTCCCGTAGTGAAGACACGGAACTCGTAGTACCAGCGCTGGGATCCAACGAACGACGCGATAGATCGGACGAGGTCGACCTGCCCGATATCGGGCGGTTCGCATGCCGGATCACCAAGATCCTGAAAATAGAAACCGTCGGCGACCCACTCGATTGGATTGCACCACTGCTGTTGAACTTCCCACCCCTCGTCGGCAGGCATGGAGTTGAATTCTGATGGCACAACATCCGCGCGCACGAGGCCCGCCGCCCCGAGCAAGAACAGAAGAAGTATTGGCAAGTTTCGCACGGCTGCGACCTCCAAGGCGTTGTAGCCGCGATGATCGTTCCGGCACGGTGCCGGAACAGCATTTACGGCATTGTAACAAGAAGTAAAGGAGAAGACAATGTCTATTCTTCGTACGAATCAGATTTGTGCAATCGCAGCACTGACGTGTTTGAGCTTAGCAGGAGGCGTCGCAAGGGCCGCGCCCGTTTGCGACACCTCCGGGTCAGGCAATCCCTGGGTGTGCGTCGATAAGAGCGGGGCCGACCCGATTGAGGGCACGGACTTCACGTTTGATTTCTCCGACGCGAGTAATCCAGACGTGATTCTGCAGGTTGGATATCTCGACTGGGTCGTCTATTCCCAGGCGAGTTCGTCGGATGCGACGCCAGCCAACCTTGGTGACATCACGATCGACCCCACGGTCTTGAGCGACGACTTCGAGCTTACCATCATCAACGGAACGGGTGACGGTGCGGAGAACGTCGCTTCGATCGTGTTGAACGTGGTCAACTTTACCGGTTTTTCGAGCATCGAAGCCGGAACGATTAACGGCAACGTTACGGGCAACATCGAGGTCGTTGACGACTCCGGTGGTTCCGGCGGATTGCTGAACCTGGAAGTCGAAGGCAATGTCGGCGGCACGGTGTCGGCCGAGGACGTCGAGGATTTCGTCATCGGGGGGGACTACACCGGGCTTGGCATGGATTTCACCCAGATCCTCATTTTGGGCAGCCTCGAGGTCAAAGGTGATCTAAGCGGCGACGTGGACCTCGGGACGCTGAAGGCCCTGAGCACCATCAAAGTCTGGGGCGCGGTCGCCCAAGCAACCACCATCGACATCACGACGATGGAGTTGGGATCGGCCGTCAATCTCAACTTCGATGATACGTCGCGGACCGCGGGGGATCTGATCCTGGGCAACGGAGTGCCAGCCAATTCAGCGGTGACCATACACGATCTCACAAGAACCGGATCGGTGAATTTCACCGGTGACGATCTCGTGGGACAAATGGTTGTCTTTGGCGATCTGGCCGGTGACATCGTGGAGGTGAACGATATCACCGACGGGTGGATCGACATCCACGGGACCCTCAAGGGCACCGGGAGAATCCTCGTCGATGGGATCTGTATGGGGTCGCACACCGGCAGCGACATTACGATCTTCGAAGCCACGGAGTCCCTGTCGCTGATCCGCATCACGGAAGGCATCGAAGGTAGCTGCGCGATCGTGATCAACGACGACGAAGGGGACTTCGACGCCGGCGGTGACATCGTGATCGGGGTCGGCGGAATCCCATTGCCGGCGGTGACGTTTGACGGTTCGATCCTTGTGATGGACAACGGGACGGATC
>CAYNDU010000771.1:0-1703 GCA_964395615.1 uncultured Pirellulaceae bacterium
CCAGTGAACACCTTGCTCAGCCCAACCGCTACGCGAGCCCGTTCCTGCACCCCAATGACGGGGCCGCCGGCGGGAGACCTTGAAAAAACACCGCTCGTCCTTCATGCTAATCGGTTGGGGTGTTCGCCTCAGGTCCTTCGGACAGTCAAACCGCCGGTCCGGCCCTCGCGGGTGAGCCTCTTTCGCCGTGTTGGGAACTTTCAGATGAGGAGACCGTAATGCCACTTTTTGAGGTCGAAACGGACGCACACATCATCATCACGTGGGCCAATGACGAGGCAGCGGCTGGTGGAGTGGTCAACGATGCTTATCCGCGAGACAAAGTCATTCGGATGACCAAGCGGCCGCGCGATACCTGGGTGATCTCCAAGGGAGCACTAGGACTCACCCAACGGCAAGCCGACCCGTGTAACGTTGCCCGCGATTGCCTCTCCAAGGCGGCCGGAGACAAAGTGCATGCCATTCGTCTCTATATGCACGAAACCGGATCGGATCTGGAACTCGCTCGAAAGGCCATTGAATCGAATATGGTGATGGGCTGGTAGCAGACCATTGCCCCGGCACGACGGGCCAAGTTCACGCTCGGCCCTTCCTCAAGAAGCCACAACTTCCTCAAGAAACAACGACTTCCCAAGAAATAACGACGCCCTGCTCGCCGCGAACAAGACGAGCAGGGCGTTTTTGATGCATGGTCGCAGGCGAGTGGGCCCGACGTCTAGCGATTGTAGGTCGGGAATGACCCACCACCACTGGATGGCGCCGCTGTACGCGTGCCCGATCCACCATACCCGCCGGTGGCCGGTGCCGAATACTTGGGAGTCGCCGAACCGTACTCCCCGGCCGAAGACCCGCTAGAGGGGTAGCCGCTCGTCGTACCCGCTGCCGACGCTGCCGTCGTTCGGCTCGTGCTGCCCGGCGCAAAGCCGCTCGCGCCGCCGCCGTACGTCCGTGTGCTTGCAGATGCCGGTGCGTTGTAGCTGGAGGAACCGGCCGTCGGATAGGACGACGGACCGGTCGACGGAACCGGGCCGGTTAGATTCGTGGCGTTGTAGCGTGACGGACTTCCATACGAACCGCTCGCGGGATAGCTGCCACTGGTCGGTTGTGCGGCTGCCGAGTAGCCGGCAGTGCCGTAAGGTGTCGCCGACCCGACCGACGTCGGACTCGGCTGAGCGGAAAAGCCCGTGCTTGCTCCACTGTTTGTGCTCGGAGCCGTGTAGCTGCCCGGTGTCGCGCTCGACGTGCCATACGTCGCGCCCGTTGTGGGTGAGGCCGAAGAGGATGCCGGACTGCCGTACCCCGACGATCCACCATAGGCGTTTGAGCTGGCCCCTGGGTACGAGCTGGCCCCTGGGTACGAGCTGGTCCCTGGGTACGAGCCGGCAGCAGGATAGGAGTTACTCTGCCCGCTGGTTCCGGCGCCGTAACTTGATGCTGGCGTGCCATACGTATTATTTCGAGCATCGGCCGTTCGAGCGACGGGGCTGCCGGCCGGCGACTGGGTCGTCTGATAGAATCCCTGCTGCGTACTGGCCGTACTGGTCGAGCTGGAGCCGGTCGAATAGGGGCCCGTGGTGTAACCGGCGGGTGACGTGTTCGAGTAGCCGTTTTGAGCCAGCCCGGCCGCTCCCGTCGGACCCTGTCCGGGAGCCTGGTAGGGAGGCACGTTAATCGATGGCGGCGATGGGATGGAATGCGTGCCG
>CAYNDU010000772.1:0-1688 GCA_964395615.1 uncultured Pirellulaceae bacterium
CAAAAAATATCGGCTCGGCTCTATGTGAAGCCCGACGCTCCGTTTACGCCCCACGACGGCTCATCCTGGGATAGGGCCTTTTTGACGCTTCAGGACGCCCTAAACGCAGTGTCCACACAAAGTCTCCAACTCACGGCTCAGATCCGGGTCGCGGGCAGCGCCGGGGGAACCGTCTACCGGCCGGATCTGGGTCTGAATCAGGCTGTAAACGAACCCGAAGAGACTTTTCAACTCCGCGACAACTTGATGATCCTGGGCGGCTACTCGGGATCCAAAGTCCCGCCGATCGGCGGAGGTGTCGGGGTTATCGACGAACGAGATGTCCGGACCTACAAAACCATTCTCAGCGGCGTTCTCGATACCGACAACAGCTATCACGTGGTCACCAGCAGCGGCAACAACGCGGGCGCTGTCCTCGACGGCTTCACGATAGCAGGCGGCCTGGCCGATGGTACCCTGAGCAACGAAGACATCGGCGCGGGGATGTTGATTATTGGTGGAAGCCCGAGGGTGCGTAACTGCGTCTTCACCGGCAACACAGCGAACGCCGACGGCGGGGCGGTCCACTACAGCGACGCCGTCGGAGGCGGTAATCCCACGCTCGTCAACTGCCTGTTCACCAGCAACTCCGCCATGGGCAACGGCGGCGCGGTACACATCTCCCAAGGGGCCGTCTCGCTCATCAATTGCACGATCAGTGGCAATTCGGCCTCTGCCGTAGGAGGAGGTTTGTCCCTTTCCAGTACCACGCCGACTGTGACCAATTGCATCCTCTGGGGGAACTCCGATTCCAGCGGTCAGGGCGAGAGCGCCCAGATCTCCGGCGGCGTGAGTCCGGTTGTCACGTTCACTTGCATCGAGGGCTGCACCGCAACATACTGCCCAGCGAACGGCAATATCGCCACCGATCCTCTGTTCCTGGACGCCGGAAACGGCAACTATCAATTGGCAGGCTGTTCGCCCGGTATCGATGCGGCGGATACCAATGCTGTACCTCCCGGCATCACGACGGACCTGGCCGGGTTGCCCCGATTCCTGGACGATCCTCAGACAACCGACACCGGAAATGGTGCACCACCCGTGGATATGGGGGCGTATGAATATCCACTGCTGTGCACGAACGCCCTCGGCGACATGAACGCCGACACCCAAATCGACGGTAATGACATCCAGGCCTTTGTCGATTGCCTCATCGCGGGAGACCTGGAGGCGAGTGGTTGTTTCTGCGCGGACATGCTTGTTGACGGTCTGTTGGACATGAACGACATTCCCTGCTTTACCGCCGTGCTTCTGGGAGATACGGCTTGTGTGACCTGCGGAGGCGGCGGTGGCCGATCGTCCATGGAGGACTGCAACGGCAATGGCGTGCCGGACGCCACGGACATTTTTGTCGGCACAAGCCTGGACTGCAACCTGAACGGCGTGCCCGATGAGTGCGACATTTCGAGTCAGGGCAGCGGCGATGTCAACGGGAATGGCGTACCGGACGAGTGTGAGGCGGATTGCAACGACAACGGCGTGCCGGACGATAAGGATATCGCCGAGGGGACTAGCGGCGACGTGAACTCGAACGGCGTACCTGACGAGTGTGATCCGGACTGCAACGCAAACGGGGTGCCCGATGATTGGGACATCTCGCAGGGCACGAGCCCGGACTGCAACAACAACGACCTGCCCGACGAGTGCGA
>CAYNDU010000773.1:0-1684 GCA_964395615.1 uncultured Pirellulaceae bacterium
CCAGTGAACACCTTGCTCAGCCCAACCGCTACGCGAGCCCGTTCCTGCACCCCCCTACGGGCCGTTCCGGCAATTGACTCCTGACCCCTTTACCTCCGTCAAACGCCTATTCGGTGGCGTGTTGACGGCAGTATTCGTAGAGCGCCATGGCGGTGGCGGTCGCCACATTCAGACTGTGGGGCATTCCAAACATGGGAATCTCGACGACCGCATCGAGGAGCGCAAGGACGGACCGCTCGAGACCACGCCGCTCATGCCCGATGACCAAGACCGTGCGTGGGGCAAACGGGTATTCCCAAAGGCACCTGGCGTTGGTGGTTTGCTCAAGTCCCACCAGTTGATAGTCGTCCGCAGCCAGTTTCCGTAGCGTTGGACTGAGTGAACGATGTCTTTCGACGGGTACCTGTTCTGCCGCGTCTCGGGCAATTTTGGGATCAATACGACCCGGTCCGCACGTTACCAATCGCTGCACGCCACAACAACCGGCGACCCGGACGATGCGCGAGAGGTTCACGTTGCTTTGCAACTGCGGGCAGGCAAGAATCAGCTTGCAACCAGGCGATAATCGCCCTGGCGGCTGATGCCGCTGATGCACGAATTCGTCCATTCCGCCCCCGTCTCGATGCAATCGTCTCGATTCCAAACGTTCGATTCAGAGGGCTCGCACCAACGCCTAGTCGCCCAGTGGCAATGTCTCGCCACCCTCCACGGAACGAATCCCCAGCACGTTATCGCCCAATCGGATCTCGTCCCCATTCCCCGGGAATAACTGGGCGACGCGCCGAATCAGCTGCCCGAATCGGCGCGGTAAGATACGGTAGAAATTGTGCTTGCCGTCACGCCGACAACCGATCAGCCCGTCAACCCGCAGTAGGGCCAAGTGGTGGCTGACGGCCGGTTGACTCTGGTCCAGCATCTCGCATAGCGACCGAACGTTGAGCTCGCCGTGCTCGTTGAGAAACAGCAAGATACGCAGTCGAGTTTCGTCGGCCAGCAGTTTCAGGACACGAACAAAGTCGGTCGTTATCTCGCCCGTTCGGGCGTCTGGCTGTGTCGAGTCGTCCACGGGGGCCGGTTGGGACGGGCTACTCGATGATGCATCACTCATAGTCGTGCCGGGGAGTATCGTTGTCATGGAATCTCTGTCATGGAATCTCTTGGGTCGCTTCGGCCTCACTCACCTGTCGCCCCACGTTCGTCCACACTGCGGATGGTCACTTCCCGGAATGCCATTCAGACGCCCGGGAGGCGATCGCGCCGGGCATACGAATCGAATTCACTGCTTCCTGGTACCGAGCGAACGCCGGCGCGGCATTTTGGACCATCAACCGGGGCGTCCTTAGATGGAGACGACCTTGGACGGAGACGATGGTTTCACTGAACCCATTGGGATAAGCTAAAACAGACGAGAGTTGCCCCACATCCTGGTGGGGAGCGATTCACTCAGTTCGCCGCTATTCTAATCGTAACTCGGCCGATTTGAAAAGAGACGAACGGCATTTGGCTCAAAAAATGGCCCGAATTCGCCGGCCGGGCGGCGCTTGGGATCATCCGACCGCGAGCCTGGAGCACCACAGACCGCGATGCTCGTGAGTGAGGAACCGCCCTGGGAGACTGCGGTTACGACATCAGAACCGGCCGGGTGTCGCAGATCGGCGTAGGGGTGGCGTCTGACACTGTTGTA
>CAYNDU010000774.1:0-1668 GCA_964395615.1 uncultured Pirellulaceae bacterium
AGTGGGAACGCGGCGTCCGCGAAGCGAGCCGGCGAAACGAACGGCCCGAGCGAGCCACGCACACTCTGTCTCTTTACAATGAGATTCCGTCAATTGCGTCTCCCGCCGAATCATTTACCTCGGTCGCCGGCAATGGCCTGAGGCTCGTAGGGCGGTAGCTTCTTGGCGGCGTACAACGGCGCAAATTCGGTCATGCACTGACGCCCTCGAAGCATCGGCAGTGTGACCATATCTTCGCCAATCAATGGTGTTGCGTAACGTACGAACTCGTCGGTCACATCGGTGCCCGAGTCGCTGATCCAATCCGCGGGAAACGATCGCTCGCTGTTGGCGACCTGTTCCAGGGGGACCTGATCGTAGTTGACGCCGTAAACCGGGCCCGGTTGACGCAGAATCGTCGCCATGAATCCGCTCTGAGCCTCGGCCGCCAACCAGGCCGCTTTCCGGCCCGCGCGGTAGGCCTCGTCCAGATCGACTGTCGAGGCATAGGCCATCGAGTGTCGTTGAGCGGTCCCCGCCACGTTGCCCCTTGCCGAGCCCCGGACCGAAAGGCCCCGGTCATTCAGATCGTTGACAACCTTCTGTGCCACCGTCATCTGGCTCGCACTGAACTGAGCGTGACCGAACCGGTCGAGTCTTTCGCCGAGCGATCCGATTTCAAGCCCTTCACTGACGATCACCAGGCAGCGCCCGTCGCGGCGCAGCTGGTCATTGATGTTGTCCGCCATTTGCTCGAGTGTCACCGGGCGCTCGGCCAGGTATATCTGAAGCGGCATCTGTCGATCGGGATCGGCAAGGCGCGCGGCGGCAGGAATGAACCCGATACGCCGGCCCATCGCCTGCATGACCAGAACCGGGTCGGCCGGGCAGGATCCCAAATTCTCCTGGTTCGCCTCCTGCACCATGTGCATCCAGTACTTGGCCGTCGACCCGTATCCAGGCGTGTGATCGATCAGTCGGAATTCGCTGTCACCGACGTCGTTGTCGATCGTCTTTGGTCCTCCGACACCGACCAGGT
Source organism: uncultured Pirellulaceae bacterium (assembly GCA_964395615.1). GTDB lineage: Bacteria > Planctomycetota > Planctomycetia > Pirellulales > Pirellulaceae > CAYNDU01. The sequence continues at coordinate 1,019 of CAYNDU010000774.1, forward strand.
CCAGGCCCTGTCGCTGGGCCTGACGGGCAATCTTGTTGGCCGTGTCCATCGAGTCGTTGCCGCCGATGTAGATGAAATAGCCGACATCGTGCGCTCGAAACACGTCAATGCATCGTGCAAAATCCGCCCCCTCTTCGTCGTTCAGCTTGTACCGACAAGTGCCGATCGACCCGGCAGCAGGCGTGTATCGCAGTAACGCCACCTGGGCCGGGTCCTGAGCCGAAAGATCCAGCAACTCTTCCCTCAGCACTCCCTCGATGCCGTGCCGCGCTCCATAGACCGACCCGATCTGCGGCAAGTCGCGCGCGGCTTCGATGATCCCCCTCAGCGTGTTGTTGATCACCGGACTTGGCCCGCCACTCTGGGCCACGACCAGGTTTCTAGGGCTCATCGGTTGTCCTTCGACGGGATCGGGAGAGGGCGGAAAAAGGTACGTGCGGCCGGCGGCCAACACCTGAGAAGCCCATCGATCGGGCACACGGAACTCCGGGAGGGCATTCGTCCGTTCCGTGGTGCGTCGGCGCACAGCCCCATTTTATCCGTGCCGCGGCGAGCCCGCAATTGGGCTGAAACCAACGTCCCCCTTGCGGGTGCAGCTGGGTAACGAGTTCGATCAGAAGAATGGCCTCTCACGGAGTCACGGAGGCACG
>CAYNDU010000775.1:0-1655 GCA_964395615.1 uncultured Pirellulaceae bacterium
GCGGTAGCACGTTGCTCGAGCCGGGCACGGTGATTCTGACCGGTACTCCCCAGGGGGTCGGCTTTGCCCGTAAACCGCCCGTTTACCTCAAGAACGGTGACGTTGTCACCGTGGAAATCGAAAAGATCGGAGCCCTGACGAACCCCGTTGTGGACGAACCGTAGCCCGCGGCAAGCGCACCTTGAAAGAAAAAGGGGTCAGGACTCTTTTGCCGGAACGGCCCGTAGGGTGCTTCGCACAAAAGAGTCCTGACCCCTTTTTCGGCTCAGCTGTCAGGCTGGATCAAATGCACATCGCGTTGGGGATAGGGGATCGAGATACCGGCTCGATCAAAGGCCTGTTTCACTTGCCGAGTCAGGTCCCAATGGACCGACCAGTAATCCGATGTCCTTGCCCACGGGCGGCAAATCAGATTGATGGATGAATCGGCCAGTTCGTGGACACGAATCGTGGGTTCCGGTTCGGCAAGCGTGAGCGGATGATCGGCAACGACCTTTCCTAAGATGTCCATCGCCTGGTCCATATCGTCGTCGTATCCGATGCCGAACATCAGGTCGACACGCCGTTGTTCGCTGCCGGTTGCGTTGGTGATCGTACCGCCCCAAACTGCGTTATTGGGAATAATCACTCGCCGATTGTCCGACGTCAGTAGAGTGGTTGAGATGAGACTCACCTGTCGTACCTTGCCGGCGACGCCCGCCAGATCGACGAAGTCGTCGACATCAAACGGGCGGTAGGCCATGATCATCAGCCCGCTGGCCAGGTTGCCGAGCGTTTGCTGTAAGGCGAAGGCCAGTATAAAGCTACCTGCCCCCAATGCGGCGAGCATCGGTCCGACTTCCATACCGATCGCGCCTAATCCGACCAGCAGTCCAACGATCAACACAGCCCGGTCCGCCGTCTTGACGAGAAACTGCTTCAGCAGGTTCGACATCCTTCGTTGTCGCCCGACGGCGCGGTTGACAGCACGGCCTGCAAATCGCGAGAGGATCCATGCTACGAGAAGAAACGCGAGCAGGGTGGCAATTTTCTTGAGCCAGCGCAGTCCGCCTTCATCTGATCGAGCCCAATTGATGGCCAGGTTCCATAGGACTCGTGAATCGCCGGTGACTGCCGACAGGCCGCCCACCGCATCAATGTACGTCTGGTACGCGGTCACGTCGCCCCCTTTGAGCTTCCAGGCCGCGAGCACGGCGCTCAGCCGATCGATGATCGCCGCTTGTTGTCCTCGCAGCGTAACAATGTCGGCGATCGGTTCGACGTTCGCCGAAGACTGGTTGTCCGACTTCGCGTCTTCCGGCATCGTGGCGGGGACCTTCCGGCCTTCGCGAGCTTGTAATTCCGCTCGACTGATCTCCGTCGCCTTCTGCTGCAGCAGGAGCATCCACGCCGTTGCCTCCGCCTCCAACTCTTTCGCCGTCAGCGGTCGTAGCATGATTTGCAGGTCGGCCACCGCAATATGCAGATCGCCCGTGGTCAGCGGAAGCATCGATTGCCGGGCTGCCTGTTGGGCCTGCGAAACCAGGTCGCCGGAGGGTGACGAGGGTGTTTGAGCGACGGTGAACTCGGCACCGACCAAGCCCAGCAATACGGCAAGAACGACCGGCCGGGCGCCGCGCGTGCGACGGCGTACGGCTCCCGCTTCGTGGGTCCCT
>CAYNDU010000776.1:0-1648 GCA_964395615.1 uncultured Pirellulaceae bacterium
CGTTAGCGTCGTCTGCGCACCACGACCACGACAGATCGGCTGGACAGAGACACCCAGAGGCCGGCGAGCGATGAATCGGAGTCCGCTGTCCTCGTCGCCGCTTGTCGGGCGACTCGGCCCGCCCGCCCCCGCCCGGCCCGCCCGTCCGACTGCCGTGGTCGGTTGTGATGGTTCGGGCGACCGATCATAATACGCGATCTTGTAAGACATCTTGTCAGGTCAATACTCCGGTTTCTTCATAGAGCCCCTCACGTGGTACCGATTCCGCTGATTCGTACGCTCAGTCCGATCCCCGAAAGCGTTCGGCGCGGAGCCGTAGCCATCGGCAATTTCGACGGTGTGCACGTCGGTCACGCACAGATTTTGCGGCGGCTGGTCGCCAGTGCCCGAGACCATCGTGGGCCGGCCGTGGTCTTCACCTTTGACCCGCATCCTGCCGAATTGCTGTCTCCGGGAGCCGGGCCGGCGCCGCTGACGTGGATGAAACGACGGGCCGAGCTGCTCGCTCGGCAAGGAGTCGATGCGGTGGTGGCCTGCCCGACCGACCGAAGCATGCTCGCCTGGTCGCCCGAGCAGTTCTTCCAGCGCGTTGTTTGCGAGTCGCTTGATGCTCGGGCGATTGTCGAGGGCCCCAATTTCTTCTTTGGTCGCGACCGATCCGGGACCGTCGATCGGCTCAAGCAGTTGAGTGTGGCTGCGGGAATCGACTGTGACATTGTCGAGCCGCATGAGGTCGACGGGGAACTGGTGTCGAGCAGTCGTATTCGCGGCCTGATTCGGCGAGGGGAGATTGCGGCCGCTGACCGTCTGTTGACGGCACCCTACCGAATTTGTGGGACGGTGGAACGGGGTGCCGGACGGGGCGCGTCGATAGGATTTGCGACGGCCAATCTCGATCCGGCCAAGATGCTGCTGCCGCCGTTGGGCGTCTACGCCGGACGTGGTTTCGTTGACGGCCAGATGAGAGTGGCGGCGATTCACCTGGGCTCAAACCCGACGTTCGGCGAAAACCGGGTCAAGTTTGAAGTACACTTGGTAGGCGTCGATCGGGCCCTGTATGGCCGCCATTTGGAAGTGGAGTTTTTGAAACGCCTTCGTGGCGTCGAGTCGTTTGATGGCGTGGATGAGCTACGGCGGCAGCTTGAACGCGACGTACAAGCGGCGAGGGACGTCGTTGCGGGCCGTGCCAAGAACGCTTGAGTCAGCCGCGCACGGGTGCCTGCCGTGAGCTGCGACGACGGCTTGTACTGCGACGGCGAGTGGTTTACTACGAAGGGCCCCGCGGGTTGCGTGGAGGTCGACGGAACGACATCGTTCGACCGGCCTGTCCACCTGCGAAAGGCTCGAAATCGTAACGACCAAAACCAGGGAGTTGCTATGCACGTTCGTAACGGTTCCATCGACTGGAAGCCCTTGGCGACCGCGATTGATAAATACCAGCATTTTGTGCTCACGAGCCACGTTAAGCCCGACTGCGATGCATTGGGCAGTGAATTGGGCTTCGCCCTGTTGCTGGAGTCGATGGGCAAACAGGTGCGGATTATCAACGCTGACGCCGTGCCCGATCGGTTGTCATTTATCGACCCCAACCGCCGCATCGAAGGGTTGCCCAACGAGGGCTCGGCAGCCGTTCTCTCACCTGCAGATG
>CAYNDU010000777.1:0-1633 GCA_964395615.1 uncultured Pirellulaceae bacterium
GCGCGCTCCGGTGGCGCACTCCGGAGTAGCTAACGAAACGAGTCGAGCCGCCGATCGGACTCACTTCCAATCCGTCGTCAAACTGACGCATTCGCCGTCTGCCCCGGCCATCCGGTGACTGGCCATGGACGCGGTAATCGTGCGACTCAGTGCTGACCGAGAACGGTATGATCGGTCCGTCAGCAAACACCCCGAAACCGCTCATGACGACAACTCCTGAGGCGCAGCGTCAACGGCTGCGGCGCACCAGTTCCCGCACTTTGTCTTCGTCGACTTCGATTCCGAGGCCCGGACCGCTGGGTACGGCGATCCGACCTTGTTGAATCGCCAGTGGCTGTTTGAGTACGTCGGCCGTGAGGAACTGGGGCCCGTTGAGTGCGGCCGGTTTCGAGAGTCCGTAGGCGGCGTACAGTCCGACGGAGGCGGCCAGCGAGATGTCGGGGTCGGTCAGGCCGCTGCCGAGCCACATCAGCCCATGGGATTGTATCAATTCAATCTGCCGCTTGTTCGACCAAAGCCCTCCGCAACGGGACGGTTTCATCGCGAGGCCATCGAGCATATCTAATCGGATAAACTCGCGCAATTCCACGGGCGAGACCACGCCTTCGTCCATCAGGATCGGCAGGGCAGCCTGTTTCTTGAGTGCCTGGTATCCGGAAATCTGGTTCGGGTGAATGGGGGCTTCCAGAACATCGACTCCTTCATCGGCCAGTTTTGGAGCGGCCTGCAGTGCGGATTCCGGATCGTAACCGCCATTGGCGTCTGCCCAAAGGAACCCGTCCGGAGCGGCATGTCGTACTCGGCGCGCCAGGGCCGCATCGAACGATACGTCCGGTCCGACCTTGATATTGAAATTCGAATACCCCCGATTCCGCCCGGCTTCCATAATCGCGTCGACTTCATCGAGCGTCCGGGCATTGACGGTCCAGCTGAGCGTCAGTGCTTCGGCCGTTGGCCGATTCCAGAGTTGGCTCAACGACTTGCCCAGCAGTTTCCCTTTCAGATCGTGAAGTCCAATATCAATACCGGCCCGCGTGATCGGCATCCCGGTGCTGAAGGCTGGTTTGATCGTCTGATCCATGATGGCGTGTGCCCCCTCGATATCGGTGGGGTCGTGGCCGATCAACTCCGGCGCATAATAGTCGCGGATCGCGACGGTCGCCGCCTCGAGTGTCTCATAACTCCATTTCGCGATCGGCACGCTCTGTCCCCAGCCGACCGTACCGTCGTCGGACGTAATCTTGACCATGACCGCAGCGCGGCCGGCCACGCCATGCGCCCCGGTAAAGAACTTAAAAAAGCCGGTCATCGGATACCGGCAGGGAAAGGCCTCAATACGCTCGATTTTCACGTTTCGCTCCTTGGCCAGCAATGGCCGGACGAACAAGCCGGTTGCCGTTCCGGCGACCGACGCGACCCAACGACGCCGAGTCATGTTAACGCTCGAACGCGAGCAAGTTCGCCAGTCGCTCATCATGTAACTCCCACCGTAAGGAAATACGATTGACGGGATCTTCACTTTCCAGGCCGTTCGCGGCCCGGGAACCGCGTACTGAGACCTCTTTCGTATTTCTTGCCGTGAAGAACACGAAAGTCACGCATCGCGACCGATGGGGCAGGGAGGTCGAATTCG
>CAYNDU010000778.1:0-1617 GCA_964395615.1 uncultured Pirellulaceae bacterium
GCAGAATACTACGATGAGCTGAACCTGAGGTGGTTCAACAAGTTCTTTGAGGGGCCATCGATAGGAGCCGTGAAGGATTCGACGCAGGAGCACTATCATGTCGGCGTCGAGAACGTGACCATGGAAGGATTCAAGTACAACGCTGACAAACCGATCCTGACCGATCGGGACCAGCGGCCGGGGAAATGGGCCGAAGAACTTCGTAAATGGAAGGCCGACTACAAATGAAAACCCTAGCCGCACTGCTTGTCGTTGCCACCGTTCTGTCCCCATGCGGTCTGTTATCCGCGCAGAATGCCGCACGGAAACCCAATATCCTCTGGATCGTCACGGACGATCAGCGGCCTGATTCCATTGCCGCGTTCAATCGTATCCGGCGCGGCCAGGCGAACAGTCCGCTCGGACATGTGCTCTCGCCGAACATCGATCGGTTGGCGTCCATGGGCACGACGTTCATCAACACGTTCAACCAGAACCCGAGCTGCGCGCCGTCACGAACGATCATGCACACCGGCCGCTATTCTCATCGGACGGGTGTCTACGGATTCGAGTACTACAACCCGGTCGGCATGCCGCATTGGAAGCCCATGGTGCCGGAGATATTGCGGGATCAGGCGGGTTACCAGACGGTTACCGTGGGGAAGCTGGGGATTCGTGACCAGCATTTCGCCGGGAAGAAGAATCTCTCGGGTCCGCTGCTATATCAGACCAACCTCGGGTACCGGAACGAATTTGCCGCCAAAGGGCTGGTGGAATGGCATCCCGAAACGAAATGGTCCGGCGGAAAAAAAGGTCCAAGAACCGAGACATTCTTTTTCCCGGACGGCACCAGGCTCCTCTGGCCGGAGGATACCGAGGCGACGGTTAATGACGCCGAGGCAATAAGGAGTCGGCTCGACCTCTTTCGTGCCTATCGTCCTGAAGGCGAGGACGGAGGACTCGGCGAGATCCTCGGAGGCGTGAATCCGCAACCGAGTGACGGCACGCGCGATGCACACTTTGCCTCCGCGCTGCTCGATCACCTGGCCCACGCAGACGAAGCGTACGTGGACGTTCTTGGGCGAAATCAGCGAGGCCCTGACAGTCGGCGCCCCGTGTTTATTCACAGCGGATTCGAGTTTCCCCACACGCCCGTGCTGCCACCTGCCGAGTTTCGAGAGAAGTTCGCAAAGTTGCGTTTTCAGTTGCCGCAACTCGACCCGGAGGAGCTAGCGGATTTTCCACCCCAGATTCTGAAGTTCTTCAGCCGCTGGAGTTGCGAACACTTCACCGACGCCGAGAAGCAGCAGATGGTTTCCGATTACTACGCCTACTGTGCCTACGGCGACCGGCTTGTGGGCGAACTGGTCGACGGTTTCATTGATTACTCAGAGAAAGCCTCGCGCCCGTGGCTCATATTGCATGTGTGCGGCGACAACGGCTGGAAGCTGAACGAGCACGGCATGCTCAGCAAGTTCCTGCACTACGACCGCGATTTGAACAACCCGATCATCGTCGTCGCGTCTGACAAACAACGATTCCCAGCCGGCAAAGTCGTTACCCATTTCACCGGGTTTGTCGATATGGCTCCGACGTTTCTTGCCGCCGCCGGCATCGATATTTCGGAACCCGACTATG
>CAYNDU010000779.1:0-1601 GCA_964395615.1 uncultured Pirellulaceae bacterium
CGCTGGCCGTCGGCGACGCACTGCTCGAAATCATGCCCGACTACCCGGAAAAGAAACTCACGGTCTTGTGCGGCCACACGCATGGGGAAGGCGAAGTGCATCCGCTCGACAATCTGCATATCATTACCGGTCCGGCAGAATATGGGGAACCGGGCATCACTCGTGTCCTTACCGTTGATTGAGCTGACGTAGATTCTCTGCGGCCGTGATAATCGTCTGCTCGACACCAGCCGCCCAACGGGTCGGTTGGCCGTAATAGACCATGGCCGTGGCCCCTTCGTAGCCGCCCTCCTGCAGCACTCGCGCCGAGGGAATGTAGGCCATCACGTCGTTCGAATAACCGGCGACCCAGGTGCGTGGTCCATGCCATTCGCGTTTGAATCGAACTGCGTAGTCGACGACGACTTCACCGCCGAGGTGAATGAAGTCGATTTCGTCTCCCAACCTCCAAAGGCTGACCGGATAGGGGTAGGTGGGTGCCAGGTGGCCCGTAAGGTCAAGCCGTCGCAGGAGCAGCTTGGCGCGGGCCTTCTCGTACCGGTTACCGTTTGTTGCTTGAAGGGTCAGATCGTCACGCGTCGGCAGCTTGTCAAACGGCAGTTCGATTTCCTGATAGGCGGTCTGTAATTGCGTTGCCAGCTTGTTCATGTCGGTGGCCAGTACACTTTCGACACCATCCGCCAGGCTCCGGCCATATTGCTGGGCCAATTCCAGGGTGCGCCGCGGCAATGGGTTTTGATCGGCGCCGCAGCCGGCCCAGAAAAGGGCGATGCAATCCTTGTGCCGAGCTTCCAGCTCCTTCTGGGCGAAACCGGGATAGTCTCCCGACCAGGAATAGTCTGACAGCGTTGTCGCGTGACATGCGTAGCCGAAAACAATGGCCATCAGGCGGCCGTCGAGATCGCGCGCCGTCAATACCGGTACGTCGTGATCGCTGGGACCGCGTAGCGCACCTTTCTTCCGTAATTCGGGAACCTGTGCCTCGGGGTTGTTGCGACGATTAACGGCGAACGAGGCACTTCCCGATCCCCATGCCAGGCGGCATTCTCGACTTCGCTGTTCCGCCTGGCCGACACAGGCGACAACCCGTTTGACCAGTGATTGAGCGTATGCATCGATACGCCGTTTTTGCTCGGCATCAACCAGGGAATAGTGCATCGACTCAAGATTCCTGCCCACCACGGGGCCAGTGTGCGTGTGGCTCATGCATAGGGCGATCTGGGATCGTCTCCAGCCCGATGTCTCCTTGAGTCGTTCACAAATGGTGTTACCGAGCAAGCGGTCGAGGCCGATCAGGTCAAACGTCAGTAGCAGCGCGCGGTGCCCCCGCTGGTCGTCCAGTACCAGGGCCTTGACCCATAAGTCACAATACTTGCCGGAGGCAGCGTGGTTGCGACTGGCATAACCGGCCATCCACATCGGCTCGTCCGGCGTGATGCGAACACGCGCTACGCCGGCCCCCCAGGTCCCGGGCGACGGCCCCGACGCCCGGCCCGCCGCCCGCGTCCATGCGAGGCAACAGAGCGGTGTACAGACTAGCGGCGATGAACGGCCGTGCCGTAGGCATAGACCTCGACCGACATCGCCCCCTTATTGCCGGA
>CAYNDU010000780.1:0-1600 GCA_964395615.1 uncultured Pirellulaceae bacterium
GAACGCACCCGCCTCGGACGGTTGATGAATCGCGTGTGGTCGCCGAAGTTGCTCGCAAGGCTCAAGTCATGACTCAAATGACCGCATCGCCGGCATCGACCGAAAACGGCTGCCGCACGTGCGAGATTGTCTGGGACGGCGCGATCGGCGACGTCCACACCGTCCACATTTGGTCGAACCGGCCTCTTTGGCCTCAAGGCATGAACCGACCAGCCGGTTCGGACCCCGTGCCTGAGACGTTCGACTGGCAAAAATGGCTGGGTCCGGCGGCCAATCGTCCTTTCAAGTCGGAATGGCCGAAGGACGCTCTTCCCGTCGTCCAGACAGTCTGGGACCGAACGAAACCGGCTGTCTATCATCCGTGGAACTTCCGGGGTTGGTACGACTTTGGTACGGGAGCTCTGGGCGACATGGGTTGCCATCACTTCAACATTCCACGTCGCGCCTTGAAGCTGGGCTTGCCGGAAGCTGTCAGTGCAACGTCCACACGCATCATGCAGGAAGCTTGGCCGCTGGCTTCGATCGTGACCTGGGAATTCCCGGCGCGCGAGGACATGCCACCCGTCAAGATCGTTTGGTACGATGGTGGACTAAGGCCGCCGCGTCCCAGCGAGCTCGAGCCGGGACGGAATCTGCCCGCCGACGGTATCATCTACGAAGGCACCAAGGGCAAGATGCTCGCCAATGGAACCAGCGGGGTGCCGCAGATCGTCCCCCAGTCGAAGCAGAAGGCCTACACGCCTCCGCCGAAAACTCTGCCACGCCGCAGCGGCATCTACGGCGAGTGGATCGAGGCGATTCGCGGCGGCGAGGCGCCGAGCGAGAGCTGGTCCACCTGGGCCGCTCCACTGACCGAACTCGTCCTGCTGGGCAACGTGGCGCTACGCATCGGCGGCGGCAAACGACTGAACTACGATGCCGCCAACATGCGCTTCACCAACAGCGACGACGCCAACGCATTGCTGAAACCCGATTACCAGAACGGCTGGAAACTGGAGGGCTGACGCCGTCCAATCAGGCAGCGTCGGGATGCTCGGGTTGCCTTGTGGTCGTCAAGGCAAGCTGGAAGCTTACCCCACGTTCGGACAGCAAGGTGTCCAGGAGTCGCAAGCCTTCGTTTTGCCGGCGGCGTGGCAAAACGGAGGGAGTTGTTCCTATAATAACACGACAACTCATTGGCCACGAATACCCCTCGCAACGGCAGTTCTCACCATGCTTCCTCCCACCCGTTCGACGTTTTGTTCGGTTTTCGGCGTCCGCGGTTCGCGCCGCGCTGAGTTCGTCTTTTTCGGCGTCGTCATCGTGCTTCTCGTGGCAGCAGCGCGTTCACCGAGCTGGTCTGCCGACGCGGCTAAGTCCGGCAGGCCAGAACCTCAGCCAGACATCTTTGCCCAAAAGATTGTGCCTTTCCTCGAGTCCTATTGCATCGATTGCCACGGTCAGGACGAACCGGAAGCGGGTATCAACCTCACCTCGCTCAAACGACCGCAGGATGTGACCGACGGGCGGAAGAAGTGGCAGAAAGTCCTCGAAATGCTCCAGGTGCGAGCCATGGCGCCCTCCGACGCCGACCAGCCGGGTGGGCAGCACGGCCCGAACA
>CAYNDU010000781.1:0-1579 GCA_964395615.1 uncultured Pirellulaceae bacterium
GATGGCCGAGATCATCGGGCTGGACGGCGAATTGGCCCGCCGCTGTGGGCTCCTTCACGATATCGGCAAAGCGGCCGATCATGAACTTGAGGGCGGACACCCCAAGATCGGAGCCGACCTGCTCAAGCGACACGGCGAAACGGCCGAAGTCGTGCATGCTGCCCTCGGTCACCATGACGAGATTATCACCGAGTATCCCTACACGATGCTCGTGGCCACCGCCGATGCTTGCAGTGCTTCGCGTCCAGGTGCTCGACGTGAATCTCTCGAACGATACATAAAACGGATGGAGGAATTGGAATCGATCGCGAGCGGATTTCCCGGAGTGGAACAGGCGTTTGCCATCCAGGCAGGGCGTGAATTGCGAGTCATCGCCAGTGCAAAGCAAACGGATGATTCCAAGGCAGCCAAGATCTGTCGTGACATCGCCAAAGCCTTTGAAGAGCAACTGACGTATCCCGGCGAGATCAAGGTAACGGTCGTACGTGAGTCGAGGTTTACCGAACTGGCGCGATAGCGGGGCGCTCAATACGTGCCGGGCCACAGACCAATGCGCGGGCACGGACCCGTCACCGTGACTCGGCCGATCAGACCATCCGTTGTTCGGCCGCCTGATCGTCTGTCCGGTTCCTTCCACGACCTCCTTGGCAACCCGAAACTCCGCGGCTGAATCCAGTCGATTGAGATTTTCGAGCCCATCGTCATGCGGGGAAGCCCGTTTCAGGAAGGACTTTGCTACAAGTGAATATACTGCTAATCGGCGACATTGTCGGGCGACCGGGCAAACGCTGGGTCATCGAGTCGCTGGCCGACGTACGACGCGACCATTCCATTGAACTGGTCGTGGCCAATGCAGAAAACGCGGCTGGCGGATCAGGATTGACTCCAAAGATCTACGACGAGTTGATTGCGGCGGGCGTCGACTGCATCACCATGGGCGACCACATCTATCGCCGTCGCGAGATCGACCGTGTGCTGCACCAGGCCACCAACATTGTCAAACCGGCCAACTTCCCCCGGGAAGCGCCTGGCCGTGATTGGGCCGTGGTGACCGCCTGCAATGGAGTCGAAGTGGCCGTATTCAGCCTCCTCGGCCGACTCTTCATGCGGCCGGTCGACTGCCCCTGGACGCGAGCAGATGAGGTGCTCGACCAAATCCCCTCACGGGTGAATGTCCGACTGCTCGATTTTCACGCGGAGGCGACCAGTGAAAAGCAGTTGATGGGAAGGTACCTTGACGGACGCGTATCGGCTGTGCTGGGCACTCACACACATGTGCCGACGGCCGACGAGGAGGTCCTTCCGGGCGGAACGGCTTTCCAATGCGATGTCGGCATGACCGGTCCGTATGAGAGCATCCTCGGCAGAGAAATCGAACGGGTCAAGCACACAACGATCACTTTTCAGCCGACGTTCTTCAACGTCGCAAAACACGATGTGCGGCTAAGCGGCACGATCGTCCAGGTGGACCCCGGTTCGGGCCGCGCCGAATCGATCCGCCGACTGTGCGTACGAAAAGAGGAAGGGTGAACCGTCCATAAGCACGGCGCGGCCCAAGAATGAATCGAAACTCACGGCC
>CAYNDU010000782.1:0-1567 GCA_964395615.1 uncultured Pirellulaceae bacterium
CGAATCGAGTCCGAATTGCCGGGGCGGAAGAACGGACCGAGTTCCGGTTTGCGTATTGGCAACGTGATGTGTGGCAGGCGGTTTCCCCTTAGCGGGCGGTGACGAGAAGGGTTGGCAAGGGTGGAATGGCGCATTTCGGTTTGAGGACCAGGATTAGGGGACCGCTCGTGGCGGTGAGAAAACGTCTATGAAATTGGACCGAGTTAATCAGATTTTGAACCAGGTCGTGCGATCACATTCCCGGTCACTGGCCCGTTACCTGTTGGATGCGACGCCGTGGTGGAGTGACAAGGAACCGGACGTGTCGTCGCTGATCCAGAGAATCGTGGCCGATCAACGACGGATGATTGATCGGATCGTCAAGTTGATTTCGCAGCAGGACGGCGTCGCCGATTTCGGCGCGTTTCCCTTGGCGTTTGCAGCCCTTCACGACGTCTCGTCCAATTACATTCTGCTCCAGCTCGTCAATCAGCAGAGGACCCTTGTGGCTGACCTGGAGTCGGCCGTCGAGATGCTGGATGAAATGAAGCTGGCCAAAGCGCTGGCGCAGGAAACACTCGGTGTGGCCAAAGCGCATCTGGACGCCCTGCAATCGCTTCAAACGGTTCCAGGATGAACGATTCGGGCGGCCGGCGAAGCCCGGATCCGGTTTCTTTGGCGAGCGGCGAGCGACCGGTGCTGTTCGATTCCCATGCCCATTTGGACGACGAGCAGTTCAACGGGCAAGTTGATGCGGTTGTCGCGCGAGCGGCTGAACAGGGCGTCGGGACCGTGATCACCGTCGGCACGACCGCCGCATCAAGTCAGACCAACGTTGGGCTCGCTCAAAAACACGAGCGACTCTTTGCCGCGGTCGGCATTCAGCCGAATTGCGTGGCCCAAATGCAGCCCGGCGACTGGGATACCGTTTGCCGATTGAGCAAGGACCCGAACGTGCGCGCGATCGGAGAGACGGGCCTGGATGCCTACTGGGACACGACTCCCATGAGCGATCAACAGGATCTGTTTGACCGCCACATTCGATGGTCACAGCAAACGGGTCTGCCGTTCATCGTGCACATGCGGGATTGCGGTCAGGAGGTTCTGGAACAGCTCGAAGCGGGGGCGCGGCGGGCCCCGCTTCGGGGCGTCATGCACTCGTTTACGGGAGACATTGAACTTGCCGAGGCCTGTCTGGACCTTGGGATGCATATCAGTTTTGCCGGGATGGTGACGTTCAAGAAGTCTGACGCGTTGCGCGCCGTCGCCGCCCGGATTCCCACTGACCGCATCCTGATCGAGACCGATTCCCCTTACCTGGCTCCGCATCCTCGCCGAGGTCAACGGCCCAATGAGCCGGCGCTGGTGGCCCACACGGCCTCCTGTCTGGCAGAACAGCGGGGTGTTTCGCTCGCCGAATTCGCGAGGACGACGACCGCCAATGCCGAGCAGTTGTTCGACTGCCGCAGATAGGGGCCAACCCAACGTGGCGCGGCACCTTGTCGTACCTGCGTGCCGACGGCCGGGCGATAACGAGTGCTTTGTCCATTTTTATTTTTGGGGTTGGCCAAATCCGAAATTGTCGCCA
>CAYNDU010000783.1:0-1548 GCA_964395615.1 uncultured Pirellulaceae bacterium
GTCTGCGAAAACAGAGACGCCGCGAACGCCAGGATTCTTGAACGGTCGTCGAGTCACGATTCGGGCCGTCGCACACCGATGAAGAACGCACCGATTCGTCATCCTCGTCGGCCGGCCGCGGACTCAGGTCTGCCGGGGACATCCGGTTGTCGGTCGAGGCAACTCGTTTAGAATTCCGGTGAGTGATCGATTTGTCGAATGAGACCTTTACGGAAACCGGCTCCTGATCCGGCTCGAGATGGCCGATTTTTAACGGGTCCTGCCGACGTTCTCGCAGCGCCAGAAAGGCGTACATTCATGGTTCGTACACGTTTTGCTCCCAGCCCGACAGGGTACCTTCACATCGGCGGCGTCCGAACCGCCTTGTTCAACTGGTTATTCGCTCGCCGACTTGGCGGACAGTTCGTCCTTCGGATTGACGATACCGATCAGCAGCGGAACGTGGCCGAATCACTGCAACCTATCCTTGATGGGTTTCGCTGGCTCGGACTCGACTGGGATGAAGGTCCGGAGGTGGGCGGACCGCACGAACCCTATTTTCAAAGCGGGCGCAGCGCAGCATACCGGTCGGCCGTCGATCGCCTGCTGCAAGCGGGCAAGGCCTATCATGACTACGCGAGGCCCGAGGAAGTCCAGGCGGAACGTGAGGAGGCCGAACGGGAAAAACGAGCCTTCACCTACAGCCGCCGATGGATGGCGACGGAACCGGACCAACGAGCGACCTATGAGGCCGACGGGAGAACTCCGGTCGTTCGGCTGAAAATGCCCCGCTCCGGCGTCTGCCGTATCCATGATCTGGTTCGTGGGGACGTCGAGTTTCAATGGCAGCGTGAGCAGGACCACGTCATTCAACGAGCCGATGGAACGTGCCTCTATCACCTGGCCAGCGTGGTCGACGATCACGACCTCGAAATCACTCACGTGATTCGGGCGGTCGAGCATTTATCGAACACGCCAAGGCAGATCTTCATCGCGGAAGGCCTTGGTTACGAACTGCCTCAATTCGCACATCTGCCGTATGTTGCCGAACCAGGCAGCTCGACGAAGTTGAGTAAGAGAAAGTTAAACAAGTATCTGAAGCATCGCGACTTTAAGAAGCTGTACGACCACGGAGTTGAGGTGGCTCACCGTATGGGCCTGTCCGTGGAATCCGATACGTTTAATCCGGTGATCGTCGATTTCTATCGTTCAGTCGGCTATCTGCCCGAGGCGCTGCTCAACTACCTGTTGCTGTTGGGCTGGTCGCTGGACGACAAGACCGAGGAATTCACTCGCGACGAGATGATCTCGGCTTTTTCGCTCGAGCGAGTCAATAAGTCACCTGCCAGTTTCGATCCGCAGAAGCTGTGGGCATTCCAACAACGGGCCTTTCTGGCACTCGACGTACACCAGAGAGTCGACTGCGTCATGCCTTTCCTGAGCCGGGCCGGTTGGGTCGCCGGCGACTCGGCCGGTGTGAGCGATATTGATCGGGAGCGCATCGGGCAACTGGTCGCGGCCGCCCGCGCGCGCCTCCAGACCGCACGGGGCAATGTGTGTTTGGGCTTT
>CAYNDU010000784.1:0-1545 GCA_964395615.1 uncultured Pirellulaceae bacterium
CATCCGGACAGAAGTCGAGGCGCGAGATCTTCGTAGGGTAGATCTCGCACTGGGATGTCGCGCTTGGCAGCCATCGCCCCGGCGACACCAGCGCCTTGGCCGATCACCATCCAAGCCCCCTCGATCCTGAGTGAAGAGATCGCCACGTGGGTGCAGGACAAGGCCACCGGAACGAGCAGGTTGTCACACTCGGCGGGCTGCGGCAGGATGGAACGATACGGCACATGATACGGGTAGCCGCGATTGTTACCGGCCGGTTTCACCGGAATAATGGTGCCTTCGTTGATCACCGTGCCGTCGGGAAGCACCACACGCTGACAGTCGTGCGAATCAATCGGGAAGGATGAAATCGCGATGGGATCACTCTTTGCTTGGTTGCTGATAATGTCGTTTTCAGTGAGCACAACCATCCCCTGCATACGGCGACTCTCGCGCACGTAGAGATAGGGCGAAAAGTGGTCGGTGTCGGGGAACTCATCTGCACAGAGACCCCACTTGGCGTAGTTGTTGCGCTGGGACGCCGAGAACACCGGGTCGGTAGTGAGGAAGTGATAAAACTCCAGAGTGTATTGCTTGTGTGCCTCGAAGATGGCCGCGCGCCCTGCCTCATCCGCCGTGGCCCAGCCCTTGGCACCGCCCACCAAGCCGAGCGAGAACTGTCGCCAGATGGAATTGTTACCATCCCGCTTGTTGCCCGGCACGCTATAAAGATCAAAGCCAACCGAACTTTCCCCATGTTCCAGCACGTAGCGGCGCACCACCTCGAAGCGGTCCGGATCGTAGCTGGCCGGGGCGGGCATCGGAACCCTGTTGTCAAGCTGGTCGGTCATCGAGAGCCGGAAGCTGTAGGTCATGATGTTGTCATCGCCATCGTCGACCGGCCCGGCATCGGTCGTGGTGATCAACGGCAAGGGATTCCCATCATCATCAAAACCGTCGATGTTCATAACGTCATGGGGATACACCTTTCCGGCTCTGGACTCACCGTAGTCCGCAGTGCCCTCGCGCCCAATCGTCCAGCTCACCCCGGCAGCGGCCATCAGGTCGCCTTCGTAACTGCCGTCGATGAAGACCCGCCCGGTGAAGCTGCCGTTGTCGGTGACTAGCTCCGTGATGCGGGCTCCCGTCATGTTGACCGATTGCAGGTAACGATCCGTCAAAACGGTCACGCCGGCTTCCGCAAGCATCGCGTCGGTCACGCGGGTCGCCACATGCGGCTCGTAGGACCAGCGAGTCTGATCCTTATTATAGACGTCGTAACTCAAATTGACTTCCCGCGACTCGTAGTCCTCCTGAATGCGCAAATGCCACTCGTGGAACAGCCCCATCAAGGTGTCCCGATACATCTGGTTCGAATCGCTGAGGCTCAACCCCCCGGTATTCATGCCGCCGACATGGTCGGTGGGCTCGAGCAGGATGACCGTGGCCCCTTCCCGCGCGGCGGCGATCGCCGCACAATAGCCGCCCGGTGTGGAGCCGTAGACGATCACGTCGGCGCTGGTCTGGGCATGGGCTGTCAGCCCAGAAGATAGAAGCAGGACCGCA
>CAYNDU010000785.1:0-1543 GCA_964395615.1 uncultured Pirellulaceae bacterium
TACGCCCTCGCTCCGCGCGTGGCGCGAGCGGCGGCGGTCCCACTGCTCTTCGAGCGGCAGGTAGAGCTTCCACTTGCCCGAGCGCACGGCCTGTAGTTGGCCGAGAAAGTAGAAGTAGAACGCGTCGTACGCAGATTTCGCACCTGTTTCCCCCGACAACAGCGGCCAGATGTCATGCCCGTCGATGACCCGATCCGTCGGCGCTTTGCCGCCGGTCAGTTTGACGATGGTCGGCAACAGATCCATCGCGGTGGTCAGCTCGTCCGATTCCGTACCCGACGGTATGTGGCCCGGCCAGCGGGCGACAAAAGGCATCCGCATGCCGCCCTCGTCCGTGGAGTACCCCCATCCATGCAACGGTGCGACGCTGCCGTGCGCCACGTTTCTGCGGAGTGACGGGCCGTTGTCGGACGTCCAGATTACGAGTGTCCGGTCATCGATCCCACTCTGTTGGAGCACTTTCAAGATCTCGCCCATCGACCAGTCGAGTTCCTCGACGGCGTCGCCGTAAGTGCCGTTGGCGGATTTTCCCTTGAACCGTTCGCTGGCAAAGGACTCCCGCGTGCTGCCCGGCATGGTGTGCGGCAGATAGAGAAAAAAGGGGCGGGCTTTGTTCTTGGTAATGAACTCGACTGCCCGTTCGGTGAATCGCCGAGTCAACTGGCTCGGGTCGGTCGGAACTTCGATCACGGTCTCACCTTCCAGCAACGGGAGCGGTGGAACGGCCACCCGGAACGCGGTTGCCTCACGTTCGCCCATATCCTCGCTGTAGCGAATCCCGAAGAACTCGTCGAATCCGTGCCGGCGCGGCAGAAAGGGTGGCTGGTCGCCCAGGTGCCACTTGCCGAAACACGCGGTAACGTATCCGCGCTCTTTTAGCAGTTCGCCTAGTGTATGCTCGTCGGGATTCAATCCACGAGACGAGACCGCCATCAAGACCTGGGTCCCGTTGTAGTCAACGTGCAATCCGACTCGCCGCGGATAACAACCGGTCAGAAAACTAGCGCGCGACGGCGTGCAGACGGGCGCCGCACTGTAGAAACTGGTCAGTCGCACGCCTTCGTTTGCCAGGCGGTCGATGTTCGGTGTCCGATGCCTGGTGGAACCGAAACAGCCGATATCGCCGTAACCGAGATTATCCACAAGCACCAGGATGACGTTCGCAGGGTCACCCGCGACCGTGCTGCGCGGAGACAAAATCACAGGCACCGCGCATGCCAGTGCAGCCAAAGCTGGGAGAATGCGGAACCTCAA
The DNA here is from genome assembly GCA_964395615.1 of uncultured Pirellulaceae bacterium. GTDB lineage: Bacteria > Planctomycetota > Planctomycetia > Pirellulales > Pirellulaceae > CAYNDU01. The sequence continues at coordinate 1,255 of CAYNDU010000785.1, forward strand.
CATGTCGATTATTCTGCCTTCCTGAGTCGGAAAAGGTGTCAAATCGGAAAAGGTGTCAGGAACCTTTTCGCCATGCTCGCGCCCCATTTCCCGACGGGAACCGTTCCTGGTGTGAAAAGGTTCCTGACACCTTTTCTCTTGCGGACCAGCGGGGTTTCGGCGAGTATCGTGCGGAGCATGCGGCTTGAGGATGCATTTCCGGTTCGGCGACGGTGGATGCGTTTGAGGCTGCGGAAGAACTGTTCGAGGATGTTGTTGGTGCGCTGGGGTTGGATCAGGATGGGGCCGG
>CAYNDU010000786.1:0-1526 GCA_964395615.1 uncultured Pirellulaceae bacterium
CCCCGATCTAAGACTGGCACCTTTCGAGGATCGTAACGGCGCAGGCTGCGACATCGTTACCGAACAGGCCGCCGCCATTTTCCACCAGGCCGAGCCGTGCATCGGCGCGTTGGGATTTGCCGGCTTCTCCGCGTAGCTGTACCGTTACCTCGTTCAACATCATCAAACCCGTGGCCCCTATCGGGTGACCCCTTGACACCAGACCGCCCGAAAGGTTGACGGGTAATTCGCCGTCAGGCCCGGTCGCTCCCGACGCCGTGTATGGCCCGCCCTGACCTCGTTTGCAAAACCCGAGGTCCTCGACCAGGTGGATCTCGGCAAACGAGGTCGCATCGTGCAGTTCAACGACATCGATGTCCGCCGGCGACAGATCGGCCATCGAAAAGGCCTTGCGTGCGGCAATCATCGGTGCACGTTCGTCCTCCCAACCGGCCGAGAAGCAACCGCCCGCGACAGTGTGTCCGCGTACGCGTGGGGCATATCCGACGCGGACCCGTTCCGATACGACCTGTATTTCGAACGGTTCCTCAACATGTCGCGCTCGGACTGTCCGGACATCGATCTCGATATCTGTTGGCGGCGACGCGACGAAGTGATCGAGTACGTGTACAACAAATACGGAGCCGACCACGTCGCGATGATATGCACGTTCGCGACGTTCCGGGCCCGCTCGGCAGTCCGCGAGATCGCCCGGGCGCACGGGCTCACCCCGCACGAGATCGGGCGGATGACCTCGTTCCTGCCGCATTTCCATGCAGGCGACATCCGGCCGCTGGTCGAGCAGATGCCCGAATGTCGAGGGTTGCCTATCGATAAAGAACCGTGGCGGACGATTATCGGGCTGGCCGAAACGGTCGACGGGTACCCCCGCCATATGTCAATCCATTCGGGCGGAGTCGTTATAAGCCGCTGTAAACTGACGGATCTCGTGCCGCTCGAACGGTCGGCTAAAGGGATCGTTGTCACCCAATACGACATGGGTCCCGTCGAACAGCTCGGTCTCATCAAGATAGATCTGCTCGGCCACCGGTCGCTTACCGTTATCGCCGATATTCTTGAGACGGAGGGCGCCGATAGAGTGGAGCGCGCTTTTCAATTTTCGCAGGCCCTCCAGTCTGACTTGCTGGACGCGTTGGCAGGTGAGAGCAAGGGCGAAACGATTTCGCGCGAAGTTTTGCTCGAAATGGAAGGCATAAGCGACGATGTGCTTGATTCACTCGAAGAAATTGGGCTAATCCGTAAAGCAAAAGGTAACGGTGCCAGGACCGGGCATTATGATAGTTTGACTCTAAACGTCGTCCAGGCGGTGAGCAGGATGCGCGGGATTGGGTTGGGCGAGAGCGCCGGATTTACCATTGCTGACATGACGCTCTACCGAGACAAGATGCAGGAGTTAATAGCTGCGGAGGCCAAGTTATTCCTGAAGCGGGTAATGGGTCGTGTGAATATGCGAAAGTCCGAGTCGCTAAGCCGGCCGGGCCGGGAAGCGCCCGAGGGCCTAATTATGCGGAAAAGGGCGGGCCGGT
>CAYNDU010000787.1:0-1504 GCA_964395615.1 uncultured Pirellulaceae bacterium
CGGAACCGGAGCACGCACGGATTTTTCCTCAGCCGCGAAGCGGCGACGTGAATTCCCCCGAACCCTGTATTCTTCGGCTCAAAACCCTTCACGGCGTTGCCCCCTTGCCTCACTCACCATGCACAATCCGGGTTCCAAAGTTCAGGCCGTGCCAGGGTCGAGCAATGTACGATAGACTTCGCGAATCTGCCGCGTCATCGTCTGATGGCGAAATTGTTCGGTGAATCGCTGTCGACCCGTTTGACCCAAACGCTGGCGCAGGTCAGCGTCGTCGATCAATTGAATCAAGGCGTCGGCGAGCTCGTCGGTCGATTGCGTGGGTACTAGGAAGCCGGTTTCTCCGGTGATGACGACTTCCCGGGCTCCGTCCACATCATAACTGACGACCGGTTTGCCGGCGATCAGCGCTTGAGGCAAGACGCGTGCCAAACCCTCCCACAGGCTCGTGTGTACGACGATGTCCATGGCGTGAACGAGCTCCGGGACACGATCGGGTGGGACGAGGCCGGTGAAGACGAAATGGTCGTTCAGCCCCGCCTCGGCAATCTGCCTCTCGAACTGGTCTCGCAGGATCCCATCACCGACGAACAAGAAACGCACATGCGCGTCGTGCTCCACGATCCTTGGAGCTACACGCAGAATGAACTCGTGCCCCTTCAAGTGAAACAGCCGAGCCACTTTGCCGACGACGATATCTTCCGGTCGGAAGCCAAGCTCCCGGCGCAGTTCGTGTGGCGCACGTGGCGGATCGAGAAACGGTTCCACTTCCATCCCGCTATAGATCGTGACAAACTTGTCGCGCGGCCTGATGCCGGCTGCCACGTACTGGTCAGTCATGGCGTCACTGACGCTGATGAACTTGTGACAGCGCGATCCAGCCCACCGTTCAGCCATGCGATAGACGGCCGAGACCGGACGCGGCTGACCGAAATGGAACGCGGCACCGTGAATCGTATGGACGGCGGGGATTCCTAGTTTCGCGGCGGCCGCACGACCCAGTATACCTGCCTTCGAACTGTGCGTGTGCACGATGTCGGGGTGGATGTCTTTCAACAATCGCACGATGTGCCGATAACTGCGCCAGTCACGTCCGGGATGAATCTCGCGACGCAAGTCGTCCACCACTTCGAGCCTGAAGCCACCGCGACGTGCTCGATCAACCAGGCTGCCTTCCGGGCCCAAGCCGGGGCCACAGATCAGCGTCACCTGATCGCCGTAGTCGCGATGCTGGTCCTCGACGGTCAACAGTGTGTTTTCCTGAGCTCCGCCGACGATCAAGCGTGTGATGATGTGGACGACGTTCATGGGAAGGCCAGAAGATAGGAGTTGGGAGTTAGGAATCAGAATGGAATCGGGGTCGGGTGCTTCAAGATTCAGTTTTCGGAGAACGGTTTTCCCAGAATCGGAAGCTTGCAACCGAAAATTGAATTTTGAAGCACCCGACCCCTACCCTGGGCTGTTGAAAACTTGGCCTTGACGAGCTGTTTGGCGACGCGTTTTTCCT
>CAYNDU010000788.1:0-1502 GCA_964395615.1 uncultured Pirellulaceae bacterium
GCTCGGACGACCATTCTGTCCGCGCATTCGGGGAGTGCAGCATCAACGAATCTACGGAGTTGACCGAGAGCGAGATTACGGACCACTGGATTCCATCGTCAAGCGTCCCAATCGAACGGTCAACACCAGTGTCATTGCATCGAATGGGACCATGTCGTGCTTTACGGCCAGCACCAGCTGAACAGGCGGCTCATCAAGGCGTGAACGGGGAGAGCTTAGGGAGTGTTTCTTGCACGAATCTGGGCGGAACCCTCACTCGAACGACGTTCCAGCCGGCGATTTGTCGATCTTCGACAAGTTTTCCCCAATTCCGTGTGAGTGTACGAGCGGGCCAAGTTCTGTGCTCGTCATGGGTTTGCGCCGTTGAGTCCCGGTCCCTTTCGCTCGGTCGGCCTGGCGTGCTAATTTGCTTCGCTTCAGCCAAAGCACGATCGGTCGCTCCAACGTCAGGGAAAGGACATCAGTTCATGGAACCGCAAGCCGATACTACTGCCCAAGATCAGAACTCCGATGGCGTCGTGTTGGACGAGACAAGCTCGCCCTTCATTGGCCGTTGGAACGGTTTGGTCAGCAATACCAATTGGGAAAAGGGTAGGATCATCTACCAGTGGCGCGAAGCACTTGCCGCTGCGGGGTGCCCGGCCAGCGAGTATGCCGACGAGGCCTGGAGTCGCCGAGTTGGTGGGGTGACCGGGCAGCACGTGGGACGCCTGCGTCGCGTGTATCAGCGTTTCGGTCAGGTCTATTCGCAATATGAGGGCCTGTATTGGAGTCACTTCCAGGCCGCCCTCGATTGGAATGATGCGGAGATGTGGATGGAAGGTGCCGTTTTGAACGGCTGGTCCGTTTCGCAAATGCGGCATCAGCGGTGGGAGACCATGGGCGCGGTAGAAGACGAGCGGCCGACCGACGATGGGGTTGTCTCGACGGAACTCGATGAGGACTTTGAGCCCGCCGTGAATCAGCCACCCGCTCGCAGCGATCAGTCGGGTTCGAGTGGCCCCGGTTCCAACGGGCCTCGTGAGGAAGGGCCCGATTTCGGCGATTCGCCGCAGACGCATGCCGATCGGTCAGGATCGGCTGAGCACGGGACGGCTGGCGACGGGGCTGCCGTCTATTCCGATGAGCCGGGCGCTTCCTCCGTGGCGTTTGTACGTCCCTTCGAAGATCTCGACGATCTTCCCGTAGATCTTACGGCCGCCTTCGAGAGCTTCAAGCTGGCAATTCTCAGGCACAAGCTCGATAACTGGCAGGAAGTTTCGATCGAGGACGTTCTGGCAGCCCTGGAAGCCCTGAAGCAACTGGTCACCGCACCGGCCGGGGATGACGCGACGTTTTGACCGGCCCGGTCGCCAATTCGTCAAGCGCCAACCCGTCAAGCGCCAAATCGAACATAGCCAACAGAGAGCTCCGGCACGCCGACCGGGAACCGCCGGCAGTCACGGGCCGGCGGGTGCAGGAACGGGCTCGCGTAGCGGTTGGGCTGAGCAAGGTGTTCACTG